>JBLRXB010000064.1:0-10880 GCA_047920915.1 Kiritimatiellia bacterium | reverse complement strand
CCCGGCTGGCCCAACTGCATCGATGCGGACGGCAACAGGGTTGATCCCCGTCCCCACCTGAAACCAGGCTACTTCAATAGCCCGCACGGTGTTGCCGCAGACCCCGCTGGCAACATCTACGTTTCAGAATGGCTGTTTGGCGGCAGATACATCTGCCTCAAACGCCTGTAATATCCATCTTGCATATCACACCCCTACGGCCTATCCTCCCTTATTGTGTTTTTTGTACGCGTAAAGGAGGATATAGCATGTTCAAGACGGTATGGATTGCAAGCATCGCCCTACTGATTGCCGGCACAATGCGGGCACAAGCAGAACAAAACCCCATCGTCGAAATCGTCACATCACTAGGAACCCTGAAAGTTGAACTATATCCCGAAAAAGCACCCGTCACGGTCTCGAACTTCCTGGCTTACGTCGATAGCGGTTTCTACGAAGGCACAATCTTTCACCGGGTGATTCGTAATTTCATGATCCAAGGGGGCGGGTTCGACGCAGATATGCACCAGAAACCTACCCAGCCACCAATACGCAATGAAGCGGCGAACGGACTCCGCAACACACGCGGCACAATCGCCATGGCGCGCACCATGATACCCGATAGCGCCACCTCCCAGTTCTATATCAACACGGGGAATAACCGCGCACTCGATTATCGCAACAATACCTTGCAAGGCATTGGATATTGCGTGTTCGGGCGCCTTCTGGAAGGCCAAGACGTTCTCGATACGATCCAATCCGTCCCCACCGGTAGCAGCAAGGGCATGGCGGACGTCCCCCTGGAGCCCGTCTTGATCCAGCGCATCAGCAGGGTAACACCGGCGACCGAAACAAACGAGTAACCAAAAAAAACGGCGACCGAATGGCCGCCGCTTGGGTCAAAAACGAAACCCACAACATTTATCCGCGAATCGCATTCTCGGCATCGCGCACAATACCACCGAGATCCTGCCCCGCATTAATATCGGCAAGAATCCCTTTTTGCTGGTAATAGGCAATGAGTGGCTCCGTTTGCTGCCGATATACCACCAGCCGGTTCAAGATGGCTTCCGGCTTGTCATCATCACGCTGCAAAAGCTCATCAGGTGCGGTGCCGACGGGGGGCTGCGGCTCCCCTTCCGGGTTCACATTATAAATCTTACCCGTCGTTTTATGGATGCGCCGACCAGATAAGCGCCGGATAATGAGCTCATCCTCAAGCACGAAATTCACCACACGATCCACCTGCACATCGGCCTGATCCAGCGCTTCCGCTTGCGGAATCGTCCGCGGGAAACCATCGAGAATAAAGCCATCGGCACAATCAGGCTCCCCAATACGCTCCTTGAGCAGGTCGATCACCAACTGATCCGGCACCAACTCGCCGGCATCCATATATCCCTTGGCCTTAAGACCCAGGTCCGATCCAGCTTTTACCGCCGCCCGCAGCAAATCGCCGGTGGAAATCTGAACCACGCCCAAATCTTCCGTAATACGCTGCGAAATGGTACCCTTACCTGCCCCCGGGGGGCCCAGAAATATCAGCCTCATGGTGTTACCCTTCTGTTTTTTATCAATGTCAGCCAACCCACCAGCGGCATTGGTTGCCGGAACATTGCCCCAAAACACACGCGAATGCAAGTCTGGAAACATACATTAGCATCGCCCCATCAAGCAGTTGGAACAGAAATTTCCATATCCGCACTTTTCGCGGTTGACGTACAGACGGATTTCGTTACTATAGCGCCCTTACCAGTTTCCGGAAAACGTTGAAGGAGAGATAGTAGATGCCTAACATCAAAAGTGCCATCAAACGGCAAAAACAGTCAGTCGAGCGTACGGCGCGCAATAAGGTGCGCAAAAGCAGAATCGCCACAGCCAAGCGCAAAATGCTAACCGCCATCCAAATGGGTGACACGGCCAAGTCCGAGTCTTCCTATCGCGAATTTTGCTCGGCACTCGATAAGGCCGCCAAGCTTGGTGTGATCAAGTCCAACAAGGCTGATCGCAGCAAATCCCGCGCCGTTAAAGCGCTGGCCAAAGCCAAAGCCTGAGTACCGCCTCGCAGGATACACGCAAAAAGCCGCTACCGGCGGCTTTTTTATGCGCCCCCGACAGGAACACAATCAGGCAAATACTTTTTGGCACGCGTGTTTGACATCTATCCCAGACTCATATATAAAGACGGATCTTTGGCCATCCCAAAGGCGAGGTAGCTCAGTTGGTAGAGCAGAGGACTGAAAATCCTTGTGTCGGGGGTTCGATTCCCTTCCTCGCCACCATCCTTCGCTCGCAGCGCAGCGAAGAGCGAAGGATGTCACGCCATCGCCAATTCGAGTAAAGCGAGAATTGCGCAGGCGCACCGACCGCCCCGCTGCGGGACTTGGGCCTTCGCGTAACGCTACGGCCTCACAGGACGGCTTAGCATGCCAGAAACGGAACCATTCCATTACGTGTACATCCTGCAAGTGCATTGCTGAGCCCACGCGCCACTATACAGGCTACACCACCGACATTACGCCGAAATGGACGGGGGAAACCATCGATTTACCGGGTCCACTGAGCAGACTGCGCAACTACGATTGGCTGCCAGACACGGTTCACCATCCGCATCAACTCCGTCCGCGACGTGTAACTCCATACAATGGCCAGTACCAGAACGATCGTACGCATCAACCCAAAGATGCGCCCGAAAACGTCGGACCGTCGGCTCATACGCTTGTACGTGCTCCGATTCATCTGTATTACATCTAGTCCTGTCATGATACTCTCATTTCACCTAAGCATTTATATTCCGTCTACAAATATCGCATTCCTTGTCAGAACTACTACCGCAGTAAGCGTGCCAACTGCCAGAAAAACGCCAAATCAGCGGATTACCTAACACTGTATTCTCATTATTGAGAATGGCACGAAATAACACCGCCCGCATTCTCACAAATGAGAACACAGAGGGTCGTAAACCGAGCATGGCGCCCTTCCAGGAACAGATCGCATCATTTTTCCACTGGCACAACGATACCGCGCATGATGATGTTCTGGCAGAAGATGAAGATCAGAAAGGTAGGGATGGCCGCGATGACCAGTGACGCAAAAATAACGCCATGTCCGCTACTCATTTGCAATTGATAGAGCCAAGGCATCAATGTCCACATGCGCTGATCCTGACAGACCAGCAGCGCCATCATGAAATTGCTGTAGGCCGCATTAAAGGCGTTGAGGGCGATGACGGCAAGAATCGGCGTACTCAGGCTCATGGTGATTTGCCAGAAGATGCATAACTCCCCTGCGCCATCGATTTCGGCCGATTCATATAGCTCACGCGGCAGGGAATCAAAGAATCCTTTCAATAGGAAAATACTGTAGCCGTTTGCCATCGTGGGCAATACCAGGGCCGCGAACGTGTTGAGAAGTCCGAGTTCGCGCAATAACAGGAAGTTGGGAATCTGCGTTACCATGGGAGGAAATGCCATGGTTACCATCACAAAAAGCAGCACCATGTATGCGGATGGAGGCTTGTAACGGCTAAGCGCGTAGGCAGCAAGCGGATTGACAATCAAGGCACTTAGTATCGTCAGCAGGCAGAACACAACCGTATTGAACAAGGCTCTGCCCTGCAACAGGACAAAGCCCGTGACCGCAAGGAAATTCCGGGTCAGGAATTCCCACCGGAGTTGATGCCGGTTGGGCAGAAACCACCGGAGATAATGATACGCGCGCTGGGGCGGCAGGATATCACGCCACGCATGATACGAGCTGCCCAAAGCGGCATTCAAATCGGCTACTGTTCCATAGCGTTCTTTCAGATGATCCTGAAAGAGAAAATCAACGCCGTGAATACGAAGATGCTGGATCGCAATTTGATGCATGGTTTGACTCTCCGGCTCTTCCCAGCCGCGCACGTAGGCGTCCCAATCCGCCATTTCCGCACCCACGGCCGGAGGCGCATCTACGGCCGGCAGCGGGATCTCATCAAAACGGGTGTATGCCGTGTTGTGGAGCTGATTCAAGGCCTGTATGTTGCCAAGGTATTTGGCTTTGAGATAGGCCCGGTATCCATCCGTGGCCGCTATATCGGCCCGCAACCATAGCAGATTCAAGATATCCCTGACGAATACGCGCCAGTCGTGCCGCTCACTTGCGGAGATCGTATCAGCTTCGGGATAGGTGCGTGGCAACGGCACTTCTACCCACGACCCATACTGCGTACCATGAGCCCGATTGTAGTTTTCAATGTCGCGGGAATACTGACTCTGGAGAAATTCGGTCCGGTAAAAGGTTTCCACACTTTGAAAAAACACCTGGCTGCGGGGGATCTGTGTCTTGAAGCGATCATAAGCGGCATAGAAGGGCGTATCGGTAGGTGTGAGCATGCGGGAGAGAAACATCCGCGCCGATATGCGGAAGTACGTCATGGAAACAAAGTCGGTCCCGAGTGCGTGGTTAATGGCATCGACGGAACCAAACCGGAGGGCAAGGCCCCGCTTGATCCATCGCAGGGTACGGGGCTGACTGTTGCGCGACACGGGGGTCTCCAGATAAGCCGCCTCGTAGTAGTAGGTTGGCCACGCGCGACTACCCACGAAACACTCCCACTCTGCAACCAGACCCGCGTTTGGCAAAACGGGTGGCGTCACATGCCGAAAGGATGGATCGAGAATACCAAACGCATTCTGCGCCTGCCGAAGGCTCTCATTAAAAAATCCTTCGACATCCTTGCGATACAAAGCCAGATCATCAAACAAAAACGCGGGAACAATCGCAGTGTCAGCCGCATCCACCCCGCTTTTGCTGGTGCCGGCCAGCATCAACAGGAACGGATACACCATCGTCGCCGCTCCGATCAACAACACCACGTAAATCCCAGATAGCAGCACGCGCATTTTGAGCGATTTTCTTCCGATTGCAGACAGGATGGCCATACTTATTCTTCCTGCTTCAGGGGTTCCCGGTCGTCCGGAATTCTACCTTGGACAACATGCGTAACTGATTGACGGTAAAACCGATCATCAAGCATCCCAGCATCCAGGCCATGGCGGTGGCAGGCCCGAACCGTAGATAGGTAAATGCTTCGTACCAAATATGCAAACCCGCTACCTCGGTGCCGGCCGCACCACCGGTCATCGCAAGAATTGCCCCGGTTGCCCCATACCACGAATGTATAAAGACCCCGACAAAGTTAATCAGGATCAGCATTTTCAAATGCGGAAAGATAATAAACATGATCTTATCAATGAATGTCGCACCGTCCATGTCAGCAGCTTCGTAGTAGTCGTCCGGAATGCCTTTCAGTGCCGCAAGATAGATAAGACAGCCGGGGCCCATGCCGGCCCAGACCATCGGGATCACACACGCAAGCATCGCGGTGCGTCTATCCCCAAGCCAACGGTAAGGCTCGGGAAGCTGCGCCAAAAGACGTCCGAACACAGCGCATAGGTTTCCGCTACCAGTAATACCGTCGGGGAAGAGAATGGCCGTCGCCGGCACCCAGCATAACAATAGCACCACGGCACCAATGAACAATGCAATGCCACCAGCCGCAAACATCTGATGAAAGAGAAAACGACGCATAAACAGAACGGCAATCGCAAATATCGCCATGCCCAGAACCATAAATCCTAGGGCCGGAACGCGCATGACGATACGATTTAACGCGCCCGCTTCGGTGGGATCGTATAGTTGCTTCCATAGCAGGATGGTTACCAGCCCCGTGACCACGGCTGGCAGGTAGTAAATCGTACGAAACAGGATTTTGCAGCGCGGCACTTCCTGCAGCAGGATGGCCAGAATAATAGGCGGCATGAAGGTCATGGCCATGACCAGAAAACTGTAGCGCAGCGCATTCCAAATCGAAAGCCACCAGAAGCGGCTGAACATGACATCCCCAAAATTATCCAGCCATACCCAGGATGACGTCCCGATGATGCGATAATCCTGAAACGCCATGATCGAACCGCGGGCCAACGGAAGATATTGCCAGAACAGGATCGAGAGCCCGGCGGGCAGCAAAAGCAGGTAGGCCCATCGATATTTTGCAAAACACCAGGTACCCCGGCCCGCTGTGCCCGGCAGGGATGCGGGCGTGAAAAGCTGCACGATGTGGCGAAAGATCAGCACAAAAGTCAGGAGCATAAGCGCGATTACAATGGCCGCCACCACCCTTCGCCGGCTGCGCTCGCGCGGGGCAATGCTACCGATCATCATTTCATTCGCACGCCGGTTTGCGGCAGCAAGAACGTCTTGTATGATATCGAGACGCGCCTCCTCATCCGCAGGCAGAAGATCGAGCAAGGCCAGACGCTCGACCGCATGAATGGGAAATGTCATCATATCATAGGCAAAATTGCTGTTTTTGCCATAAGGCTCGGGACGCCCGGACTGGATTGCAAGCTCAAATGTCTCCGCCCAGCCGGGCGGTGATAACTTCTCGATCGCCGCGTATCCGTAGCGTCGCAACAAGCTTGGATGAATGAATCGCCCTAAACCACCTTCGACCATGATGCGCAATTTGATGGCTGTGGCTTCCTCACTATCGTAGAAGCGCATATACTCCCAGGCGGCATCGCGCACGGCGGGGTGCGCAATTTCCGAAAACAGGCCCATCATCCGGCTGTTCAGCTCTCCTCCCCGGGTGCGCCCATGCCAGAGCAAGCCTTGGCTTTCGTATGCAAGTGCCACTTCCGGCGGCAGAACGGGACCGAGGGGGACCGGTGCCATACCCACGAGATCGGGATTGATCGTGGATAAGAGTTTTTCATCCACATACGCGAATCGCATACCGACCTCACCGCGCTCCCATTTCATCCAGCGATCACTGGAATCCTTGTCCGCATAGCCTCGTCGAACATTTCCGTCGGCGTCGATCCAGCGCTCGGCCGAGAGGCGCACATAATAATCCAATGCCTTGGCCGCCTGTCGACAATCAAAGGCGGTTCGCCACGCATCGGTCGCGCGATTGTACCGCATATCGGATCCACCCGCCGACCACAGAAACGTCACCCAGTGCCACGATTCATGCTTGCCGCGCCCGAACAAAAGCCCGAAGTGCCCACGCCCGGGATCGGTGATACGACGGGCAGCATCCAGCATATCCTCCCACGTCCAGTCGTTGTCAGGAAAAGGTATACCATGCTCTTCAAAAAGATCTTTCCGGTAGAGCAAGACTTTTCCCAGCGCACCATCGTAGGGCATTGCCCACGTGCGCTCGACACCATCCGGCCCGATACGCCGAATCACAGGCCACAACTTTGGATTGATACGTTCGTCCAACTCTTGCTGTGTCATGGTTGCAAAATAACCATCAAGTGGATACAGGAAGTTGTTGCGTATATAATTGTCAGACTTTCGAAAATTAATATAAAGCACATCCGGTGCCATGCCACCCGCAATTGCCAGCAAATCCGATTCTACCCCCTCGACGCGAATGGAAGAAAAGGGTAGCAGGCGTATTTTTACGTTATCCCAATCGTGATGCCCGTATTTTGCCGGGTTGTTTCGATATATAGCGCGGTAGCGTTCGGCAAATATCTGCGGGAACCGTTCCCGAAACCGCTGCACAGCCGCAACATCAGCACGTGTTTTTACATCGGAGTGCGTCGGATCCGGCAGACCAAATACACGCACCGTGATAACGGTTTGTCCGTCGACGGTGGCGACCCCTGATTGATTTGCGCCCCGCGCCACGCACGAGTGCTGACCGATAAATACCCCTGCCACGAGCAGCCATTGCCGTAGCCGGCTGAAGATGCAGCCCATGCGGGACGGCCGTTTGAATATTCTTGCGTGATTGGGCATTGGCGCAGGATAAAGGATGGGCCTAGTGTGTGTCAATTGAGTCATATGGCACCGCAAACATGCCCGCACCTTAAGACTCGTCATCCCCCCGACATGCTGGTAGCATTATACCAATTTCTAAATGTACGCGGGGGGCAACCAGATATGAAAATACCACTTTCCGGCAACCAGACAGAAGTAACATCGGGGCCTGCAGCACGAAGCAAGGCACTGGAAAAAGATATTCGGGCCGCAAAAAAAGGCGACTGGGAGGCCCGGCATCGCGTCGAACGAAGCCTCATGCCCCTATTGAAAAAACTGGCGGAAAGACGATCCGGGGATGTCGCCGGTTTCAACGCGATGATCGAGGCGGGCAAGGCCGGGATTGCCGATGCGCTGCGCAAGGTGGGCAACGACATCAGCGGGGATCGCTTCCAGATCTTTGCGCTACCGTTTATTGAGCAGCGCATGGATAAGTCGCACAAACCCGGTCTCCTCAAGCGCTTATTCGGGCGCTAACCCACCATCGGGATTGTTGCTGCATGCTGACCCATATCGACGCAATCAAAAATAACCTGATTCTCCCGCTCCCCGCACCGGTGCTACCCCATTGGCAAACATTCCAGCTATTCGGAAATCAAAACCCATTGGAAATTGACGCCGGCAGCGGCAAAGGGCGCTTTCTCCTCGCACGTGCACAATCATTCCCCCAAATCAATTTTCTCGGCATCGAGCGCCAGAAAAACCGGGTTTTGAAAGTCGCACGTAAAGCCGCACGCGCACAACTGCACAATATCCGGTTGGTGCAGGCCGACATCGCGTTCCTGCTCGCACATCTCATTCCTGATAATGCCATCCAGACCCTCTATGTCTTCTACCCCGACCCCTGGCCCAAGCGCCGCCACCACAATCGACGCCTCATCCAACCCGCATTCCTCGATCTGGCAGCCACAAAGCTCGCACCGGGCGGCAAGATCCATTTTGCAACTGACGATATCGACTACGCCGCCTTTGCCAGTAAACATTTCCAACAGCATGCCATCCTGAAACCATGCCCCCCTTTCCAGCCGTCGCCCGACGAAAAAACCGACTTCGAATTGCTGTTCGAGCAGCACGGCCGCTATGCCAATCGCTATTCTGTGCAAAAATCGACGCGCTGAATCCAGTTGCCACCCTGCCCCCGAATGTTTAAAGTGCGCCCATGTTTCGCATCAAACCATATCTATTTTTGAGCATAACCCTCCTGCTGGGCAGTCTATGGTTGCCGGGTTCGAATGAACCGTCATCCATCGCCTGGAGCCCCTTGCTCGATCTTACCAATTATACGGCGGTCACTTCGATTGAATATACCGCGGAAGGACGGGCTCACGTACTTACACCCCGACAGGAATTACGCCTGTTTGAAGGCCTCCGGCGGCTGGAAATCGATGATGCCTTGTACTGGATGAATGGCCCCCTCGTCTATCTGGATGAAGCGTGGCAAATATCCAAAGTTGACCTTGAGCAAACACTCGCCCCTCTCGTTTCCAAAATGCCCCGGCCAATCGCAACGCAACCCTTTGTCGTCGTGATCGATCCTGGGCATGGCGGGCATGACCCGGGTGCGGTTGTTGATGACGTGCACGAAAAGGACATCGTACTGCACGTATCCCTGATCCTGCAGAAGAAACTGGCCGCCAAAGGGGCTACCAGCTTATTGACACGCACCAACGATACATTTATCGCGCTGGAGGAGCGCCCGGTAGTAGCACGCCAACTGGGAGCCAGTATTTTCGTGAGCGTTCACGCCAACCAGGCATCATCCAGCTTTGCGGCCGGCATCGAATCGTTTATTCTGCCCGCAGCCGGTTTCCCAGGCACATCGAACAGTCGCGCACCCTATCAGCAATCTCTCACCGCCAACCGCTTTGATATCCAGAATCTATTGCTCGCCGATGCACTGCACCGCCATCTGATCAAACGTACCGGCGCCTTTGACCGCGGCATCAAACGCGAACGCTTTGCCGTACTGCGCGATGCGCCCTGCCCGGCACTACTGGTCGAAATCGGCTTTATGTCCAACCCCACCGATTTCGCCAATCTCCGTAATCCGCACTGGATCGACAAACTTACCGATGCCTTGTGTGATGGCATACTGGCCTACATGCCTGCAACCGGGGACGAACCGTTATGACCATAGCAGACCACCAGGTCGTCCTCGCCATCGATGCATCCTCCGCGCTGAGCTCTATTGTACTGGCGCAAGGACAGGCTTGCCTGGGCCAACAGACTTGGCAAGCCTCCCGCGGCAATTCCGGCATTTTAGTCAAAAACATTGCTGCTGTGTGCCGCGCGGCGAACATGCCCTGGGAAAAACTCGACCTCATCCTGATCGGTTGCGGCCCCGGACAATATGCCAGCTTGCGCGCATCCGTCGCAGCCGCACAAGCCATACAACTACCTTCTCAGGGCCGCGTCTGCGGGATACCCAGTGCCTATGCCCTGCTGGTCGCTGCACGCACAGCACACCCGAACAGCCCCGGCATCATCATTTGCGGCGATGCACGGCGTAACAACATCTGGATGTACCATTGGCAACCCACGTCTCAAATCGAATTTCCTCCCATGCAGTGTGTGAACACGGAAGCGTTGCAATCCTTGCAAGTAGCCCAAGGTACATCCATCATCAGTCCCGACTGTGCCCGACTACAACCGCGCCTACCAATACCCGCTGCCGCAAACTGGATCGACGCAGATAGGCATCCCGATGCCACCGACCTCATCCAGGCTGCTCGCCAGGACCCCTCAATCATCGGACCGCCCGATATCCACTATGTGCACCCGCCTGTGTTTGTGCCACCTAGCCAGTAACTTCATGCCGCCACCGGCATTGGTTTTAGTTCGTAACCCATTTGTTTAGCGGAACTTATCATAGCTTGTAAACGCCTTTCTTTGAACTGCTCCTCATAAGCCTCTGCGCCTTGGTCAACATACGCCTGCCCATAGCGAAGCATGCGGTAGATGAGAGTGGCGAGCTTGCGTGCCAGCGCGAACACAGCCACGGCCTTTCCCTTGCGTCTGGACGTGCGCCGGAACTGCGCACCGAGTG
Organism: Kiritimatiellia bacterium; assembly: GCA_047920915.1. Classification (GTDB taxonomy): domain Bacteria; phylum Verrucomicrobiota; class Kiritimatiellia; order UBA8416; family UBA8416; genus T3Sed10-140. The sequence continues at coordinate 40 of JBLRXB010000064.1, read as the reverse complement.
CGGTTTTGGATCGCTCAAGACAGGTGGCGCATGTTCGCAG
>JBLRXB010000063.1:0-11069 GCA_047920915.1 Kiritimatiellia bacterium | reverse complement strand
CCATTACGGGATATCGTAACTGCGGGGATGTTGCTGTCGATGTCGTGTGAATTTTGCCATGTGGCAATCACGTTTGCCTGCGCGGGTATGGGGCGATTGATGTTCCATGAATCTTGTGGAACCCTTTCGGGCAAGGCGTGTGCGTCCGGGGTCTGGAATTTCATAAAGGCGAAGGCATCGGATGGTTCGGCCCGCATCCATTCCCAGCGTTCAAGCCCCAGCAGGGGGGCAATGAAGTCATCGAGGGCATAGGCAACGATGAGTTTGCCGCCATTGTCGGTAAATGTTTTGAGCTGTTGGGGTACTTGGTTCGTCAAAACGGGGTTAAAGGGCAGGATTACAATCCGGGTGCCCTGGGGTGGGGGTGCTTGCCGAAGATCATCATCCGTGATGATGGTGGCAGGAATATCGTATTGGCGGAACCACATGAGCAGGCGATCGGTAAGGCGATCACCGAAGTCGGCATCCTGAGGTTTCGTCAGGCGCGCATCGGTATTGCGCAGAATGAGAATGGGGGTGTTGTGGGCACGCAGATGGGCAATCCGTGCGGTTGTGTTACAGTCATTTTCTTTCCAGAAGGCGATTCTTACTGCCCGTATCTGGTTCCAACCAGCCGGATTTCCTTCTATCTGGAAGTCACTCCGGGATATGGAGATCGTTTGCCAGTGGTTTCCCTGTAGTTCAAACCATCCGCCATACCATCCATCGCCGCTACGAAAGTAGATGGCCGCGCGTTTGACGGCGGAAGGATCATCGATTTGGGCTTCAAAGCTCAGGACACGCCATGGCGTAAGGTCGAGACGGACGGTTGCATCCCAGTAAGCACGGTCCAAGAGTCGGCGCATAGGCAGGGATAATGAAAGACCGGTTTTGTCATGCTGCAGATTGGTTGTGGGGCTGGCATCGGGAACATCCGGTCCTGCCCATGTATGGGGGGCGGATGCTCCTTCTAGCAAAAGCAATTGTTGTGCGGTATTTGCGCAGGCCGGATGTACTGCGAATAACAGAATGAGATTTACAAACAGCTTGATATATTTCATTTGGCGAGGCGTATTCGGGGTACGGTTGTCTGTTCAGGTGACGAAGCGTACAGTTTACCCTGTGCATTATGAATACGAAAGTTCATTGTGTGAAAATGCGGTTTTTTATTCGTTTGACAAGAGGATGCCTGATTGGTAGTGTTCTTGGGTCTTGCTTGTAGCAGCGAGATTCATCTCAACCGCAACATGGTCTTTAAGACCCTACTTGCCTGCAACTAACTCCTCGATATTTCATGGTTTTCTTGCATGGATAGTTTCATATTGAATGGTGCGGCATGACTCGAATTGCCATTACGGGTGGAATTGCCTGTGGCAAGAGTCTTGCCGGGACGTTATTAGCCTCAATGGGCTGGGTGATCTGCGATACCGATTCAATCGCACATCGTCTCTACCGGCCGGGCGGGATTGCGTATGCGTCTGTGTGCCAGCTTGCGGGTACGGCTGCGCTTCGGGAGAACGGCGAGATAGACCGGGGTGTTCTGGGCGCGAAGGTGTTTGCGGATCCGGATTTGCTACAGGCATTAAACGCGATTTTGCATCCGCTGGTGCGGGAAATGGTTGCGCATTGGTTTGTCGAACAGGAGGCGCAGGGGCAGGACGTTGGAGCCGCGATCGTGCCATTGCTGTTTGAGGCGGGGATGGCGGCAGGCTGGGATGCGGTTATTTGTATCGGGAGCGAAGTGGAAAAGCAACGGGAGCGGTTACGCGAGCGCGGGCTGGGAGCTGCAGAAATTGCATCTCGTCTGCAAGCGCAGTGGCCGGTCATGCAAAAGATGAAGTTTGCAGATTTTCAAGTCTGGAATAATGGCAGTTTCGAGGAACTGCGGCAGGTATTGGTGGGTATCGACAGGTGTGTACGAGAGAGAAAGAGGCAGTAGTTATGGATGAAGCAGTAGAGAATCAGCAGAGAGGCGGGGAGAGCGATAACCAGAGCCGCAACCAACAGCAGGGCGGTGGAGATGGGGACAACCAGAATCGCAACCAGCATCATCGTTCGAATAATCACGGTGGTCCGCCGCATGGGGGGGGCAAGAAGCGCAGTCGGGGACGGAATCGCAACAAGAAATCGAATCCTGATTACGATAATACCCCGCGCGAGCCCGTCATTCGTTTAGATGAAAATGGTGAGCCCCTGACGCCTCCGGAGGGCATCGATGTTGAGCTATCCTTGACCATGCTGCAGGCAAGTCCTGTTCCTGCGTTGCTGGAAATGGCGGACAAGTTTGAGCTCAAGGAGCTTGGTGCTTTGCGCAAGTCAGAGCTCATTTTCGAGATTCTGAAAGCGCATGTTGAGCGTAATGGTGTCGTGATGACAGATGGTGTTCTGGAAGTTCTGCCCGACGGTTTCGGTTTTCTGCGTAGTGCGTGCAATAACTATCTGCCTTGTCCCGAGGATATTTATGTGTCGCCTGCCCAGATCCGGCGTTTTGCCTTGCGCGTTGGTGCGCATGTGGAGGGACAGATACGCGAGCCCAAGGAAAAGGAACGTTTTTTTGCGTTACAGCGGGTGGACAAGGTAAACGGGCATGATCCCAAGTCTGTGCGTACGAATGTGCCCTTTGAAAACTTGACGCCACTTTTTCCGGACAAGCGTTTACAGCTTGAGAATGATCCGAAGCAATTATCGATGCGTGTGATGGATATTTTCACGCCGATCGGCAAGGGCCAGCGTGGTTTGATTGTGGCGGCACCGCGTACAGGTAAAACGGTATTGATGCAACAGATTGCCAACAGTATCTCGGCGAATCATCCCGAGGCGCATTTGATCATTCTGTTGATTGACGAACGTCCGGAAGAGGTGACGGATATGATCCGTAACACAAAAGCCCAGGTGCTTTCCTCGACGTTTGATGAAGAGCCATCGCGACATCTGCAGGTCGCGGAGCTGGTGATTGAAATGTCGAAGCGGATGGTGGAATTTGGTCAGGATGTGGTCATCCTGCTCGACAGTATCACGCGTCTGGCCCGCGCGTATAACACCGTGCAGCCGCACAGCGGCAAGATTCTCAGCGGTGGTGTCGATGCGAATGCCCTGAGCAAGCCCAAGCGTTTTTTTGGTGCGGCGCGCAATACGGAGGACGGGGGCAGTTTAACGATTATTGCCACCGCGCTGGTAGAGACCGGTAGCCGAATGGATGAAGTTATCTTTGAGGAATTCAAGGGAACCGGCAACATGGAGTTATGTCTGGATCGGTCGATCAGCGACAAGCGTATCTTTCCGGCGATCAACATCGACAAATCCGGTACGCGTAAAGAGGAGTTGTTGCTGCATCCGGACGAGTTGAGTCGCGTTTGGGTACTACGGCGAGCCATCAATGGTGTGCCCCCCGTGGAAGCGATGGAAATGATTTTGAACCGGTTGAAAAAGACAGGCAGCAATGCTGAATTTTTGATGTCGATGAAAGAGTAGGGGTCTTTTCGATTTACAGCGGTTTGCTAGTATAATACAAGTAACGGTTCGTGCATTTGTTGGTTACTTGAAGCCGTTTTGGTTTGATTGGAATGATTTGAGAGGATTTTGGCATGCATACAAAGGTTGAAGAGTCGGGGGATTGCCGCCGGATGGTACAGGTTGGTCTGGGTGCTGATGAGATCCGTGAGGATTACGACAAGGTGGTGAGCATGTTTATGACCAGTGCCCGTATTCCAGGGTTCCGTCCGGGGAAGGCACCGCGTGAACGTGTGGAAGCCCGTTTCCGCAAGCAGATCGAGAAGGAAACGCAGGATGTAGTGCTGCCGCGGGCCTATCGCGAAATGATCGAGAAAGAGCAGCTTGATCCGGTCGCTGTTGTGGATGTGCAAAACGTTGTTTTGCATGTGCAGAATGGGATGCAATTCAGCGTGGTTCTGGATGTGAAGCCAAGTTTCAAGCTGCCAAAGTACAAGAAAATCACGATAGCGTCGCAGTCTGTCGATGTGGCCGATAAAGATGTGGACGAGGCCATTGAGGGTGTTTTGCAGCGGATGGCGCGTTATACAGACGTTGAGACGGGGGTGATTGCTGATCAGGATCTGGTGCAGGTTGATTATCAGGCGCAATCGGTGAATGGTGAGGCATTGGTTTTGGACGGCGAGGGCGTGGGTGAATTGCTTGAAGGCAAGGAGTACTGGTTGCCCGTATCGGGTGACAATGAATTGATTCCGGGACTTTTGGATGCTTTACGCGGTCAGGAAATCGGTGCATCGGTAAACTTTCGGGCGACATTTCCGGCGGATTACCGGATCGCGGCTCTAGCAGGCCGGGAAATTGCTTATGGGGTACAAGTCACGGCACTGCGTAAATTGCAGGTTCCCGCCTTGGATGAAGAGGTGCTCAAGCGTATCGGAATGGGGTCTGAAGAGGACCTTCGTACGCGCGTGCGCGCTGATCTTGAAGCAGCTCGCAAGGAGCAGGAAGACATTCGCCAGCGCGAGCAGGTGAACGCATTTTTGCTGGAGAATACGAAGATCGCGGTGCCGGAATCGCAGGTTGCGCAAGAGCGCAACACATTGTTGCGTTCCCTGCTGACGCGTATGGCGCAGCAGGGTGCAACGCGTGAAATGATGGAACAGCACCGGGATGATGTGATGGCAAATGTTGCCCGCCAGGCGGATGAGCGCGTCAAGTTGCAGTACATTCTTTCGCAAGTTGCCGAGGAAGAATCTTTAAAGGTGGAATCTGAAGACATCGAGAATGCCTTTCATAAACTGGCCGAGCGTTATAGTATGCCGGTTGAGCGTTTGCGTGTAGAGGTTGAAAAGCAGGATAATGGTATGGTACAATTCGAGACGGATGTGCTGCGAGACAAGGTGATGGATTTTCTGATTGGTCAGGCAAAAATAAAGTAATACGGGGAGCGTAACGTGAGTAGTTTCAATCAAACACTGGTGCCCATGGTGGTAGAGCAAACGGGGCGTGGCGAGCGGGCCTATGACATATTCTCGCGCTTGCTGAAAGACCGGATTATCTTTATCGGCAGCGGAATCAATGATGATGTCAGTAACTTGATTATTGCGCAATTATTGTTTTTGCAGGCAGAGGATCCGGAGAAGGATATCAATATGTATATCAATTCGCCGGGTGGTTCTGTGACCGCGGGTTTGGCGATCTATGACACCATGCAGTTTTTGAAATGCGATGTGGCCACCTATTGCGTGGGGCAGGCCGCCAGCATGGGCGCCGTCTTGCTCGCAGCGGGTGCCGCGGGTAAGCGTTTTGCGTTGCCGAATGCACGGATTATGATTCATCAGCCCTGGGGCGGTGTGCAGGGGCAAGCCAGCGACATCAGTATTCAGGCCAAGGAGATTCTGCGTTTGCGCGATAATCTCAATGGGATACTGGCAAGTCACACCGGTCGTAAACTGGCAGACATCGAGCGCGACACGGATCGTGATTTTTTCATGAGTGCGGAAGAGGCATGCAAGTATGGCTTGGTCAATGAGGTGATCACGGCGCGTAAGGCATCCGAAAAAGCCGGTGCAAGCGAGAAGAAGTGATGCCGGACAAAGGGTTTTGTTTTCAGGAGGCGGAGAGATGAGTAATGATAATCGCAGGCAGTGTTCCTTTTGTGGAAAGCGGCAGAGCGAGGTAAGGCGTCTGATTATCGGGCCCCGCGTTAATATCTGCAACGAGTGTGTCGAGTTGTGCAGCGATATGTTGCAGGAAGAGGGGGGGCACGCCCAGCCGCAACATGCAAAACGTGGCCCGGATAAGGTGAAGCAGCAGACGTTCAGCGAAGTGGTTGCAAAGCTACAAGTGCCGAAGCCGCACGAGATCCTGGATAGTCTTGATCAGTACGTGATCGGTCATGGTGCTGCGAAGAAGATGTTATCGGTTGCGGTGCACAATCATTACAAACGGCTCAAGCAAGAGGCGCATTTTGGAATGGATAGCACATTTGCCGATGTAGAAATCGAGAAGAGCAATATTCTTCTGATGGGGCCAACGGGTAGTGGCAAGACCTTACTGGCGCGTACGCTTGCGAAAGTGCTCGATGTGCCATTTACGATTTGCGATGCCACAACCTTAACCGAGGCAGGCTACGTTGGCGAGGACGTGGAAAATATTCTTTTGAGTTTGTTGCAGGCGTCTGACAATGATGTTGCGCGTGCCCAGACCGGTATCATTTATGTAGACGAGATCGACAAGATTGGACGTAAGACGGAGAATGTTTCGATCACGCGCGATGTTTCTGGCGAGGGTGTGCAGCAGGCGCTATTGAAGATTTTGGAGGGTACCATTGCGCGTGTACCGCCGGGCGGTGGGCGGAAGCATCCGCAGCAGGATTACATCAAGATCGACACTTCGAATATCCTGTTCATTTGTGGTGGTGCTTTTGTCGGGTTGGATGATATTATCCGTCGTCGTGGTGGATCTCGCAAGCTCGGTTTTCGTGAAGAAGAGGCACCACATGCGCTTTTGCAAAGCAGCAGTGGTGCACCGGAGCCCGAAGATCTTGTGCGGTATGGGTTGATTCCCGAGATGATTGGACGGCTGCCAGTGATTACGGCATTGTCGGAGCTCACGGAGGATGATCTGGTCCGGATTCTGGTGGAACCCAGGAATTGTCTGGTCAAGCAGTACCAGAAATTACTGGCGATGGAAGGGATCGATCTTTCGTTTACAGATTCGGCCTTGCGAGAATTGGCCCGGCTGGCGTCGAAGCACGGCACGGGCGCACGCGGTTTGCGCGCGTTGGTGGAGCGTTTGATGCTGGATGTGATGTTTGAGGCGCCGATGTCAGCGAGTAAAAACCGGAAGATCCGTGTTACGAAGACGATGGTGGATCAGAATCGCGTTGATACGGTCTGCCAGCCCGAGCTTCAAGTGGCGTCTTAGAAAAAGCTGAAATGCTGGAATGCTGGAATGCTGAAAAGCTGGAATGGCGAAAATTGCTGATTTGGGACGAAGGACTTGACCATTCCATTGCTTACGGTCGCGGTAGCAGCTGGGCGTTGTTGTTTTCGTCGAGTACTGCGATCATGGGGTGATGGGCTGCGACTTCTTCCTGCTGGAAGTGCCCGAACGCAAAGATGATGAGCCGATCGCCCTTTTTTCCTTTATGCGCGGTCGCGCCATTGAGGCAAATAATGCCGCTACCGCGGGGGGCATCAATGGCATAGGTTTCAAAGCGCTCGCCATTTGCAAGGTTGGATACCAGGATTTTTTCGTAGGGGTGTATGTTGACGAGATCCAGAAGATCGCGGTCAATCGTCATGCTGCCGTTGTATTCCAATTCACAGGATGTTACACGGGCTTGGTGCAGTTTGGCTTTGAGGAGGGTGATTAACATAATTGAGATCCTTGTGAAACCTTGATTACGGTAAGCAAATATTCATCGAGGAATATCCAATTACCAAGTTAACAGTTTGATTGATGATGCGATGATATTGTGATAGCCGTTGGTTCGTACGTAGGGCCATTTAGTGGAGTATGGGGCGAATACGCGCCATGGCTTTTTCGACATTCGCGCGGTTGTTGAAGGCACTGATGCGGATGTGTCCCTCGCCGCAGGAGCCGAATCCCACACCTGGTGTCGTGACAACGCCAGCTTCCTTCAGTAAGCGATCAAAGAACGACCAGGAATCGGTGCCGGTATATATCCAGATATAGGGCGCGTGCTCGCCGCCAACGCATGTCAGCCCCGATTCTTGTACGACGGTACGAATCAGGGTTGCATTTTCCATGTAACCATCGATGAGCGTTTTGACTTGTTGTTGTCCGGCAGGGCTATAGACGGCCTCGGCCGCCCGTTGCACCGGATACGATACGCCATTGAATTTGGTGCAGTGGCGTCTGTTCCAAAGTGCGTGCAGATCGATGGGTTCGCCGTTGGATGTATAGACCTTGCAGGTTTTGGGTACCACGGTGTAGGCACAGCGGGTACCGGTAAATCCTGCGGTTTTTGAGAAGCTGCGGAATTCGACAGCGACTTCGCGCGCGCCTTCGATCTCATAAATCGAGCGCGGTATGGCGGGGTCGCGGATAAAGGCCTCGTATGCGGCATCAAAGAGGATGAGGGCTTTGTGTTCTTGTGCGTATTGCACCCAGCGCTGCAGGCAGGCACGATCTGCGACAGCTCCCGTTGGGTTGTTGGGGAAGCACAAGTAGATGAGATCGACTTCTTCTTCTGGTGGCTCGGGCAGGTAGTTGTTCGCGGGCGTGCTTTTGAGATATACCAGCCCGGTATAGGCACCATCTTCAAAGGGTCCGGTACGGCCAGCCATGACATTGGTGTCGACATAAACGGGGTAGACAGGGTCGGGGACGGCGATGCGAATATGTTGGGCAAAAAGTTCCTGGATGTTTCCTGTGTCGCATTTGGCCCCATCGCTCACAAATATCTCGTCGGGGTCAATGTTGGCACCCCGGGCTGCATAGTCGCCTGCGGCGATCGCCTTGCGCAGAAAATCATAGCCTTGTTCGGGGCCATAGCCGCGAAATGTACTGGATGCTGCCATTTCATCGACTGCGGCATGAAAGGCTTCGATACATGCCTGGGGCAGGGGGGCGGTGACATCCCCAATTCCCAGTTTGATGATTTCGCGGTCCGGATTGTCGTTCTGAAATGCGGTAACGCGCTTGGCGATGTCTGAAAACAGATAAGAGGCTTGCAGTTTTAAAAAATTTTCGTTGGCAAGTATCATGACGTTTATTTTTCCTTGTTTCAGGGGGCTTGGCCGTATACCGGCTTGCCCGTTCAGAGAGCAACATGATAGGTTTGATTCGGCATCTGTCAAAACATTCTATTCGAGGAGTTATCTTATGTGGGCCGCACAACTGACGGGATTGAGAAAACTTGCGATACGCGAGGTGCCCGAACCGCGCTTACCCGGGCATGACGAGGTGCTTGTGCGCGTTGATGCCGTAGGCATTTGTGGTTCGGATGTTCATAATTACCTTGAAGGGGGAATCGGATCTCGAAAAGTGGACTATCCCTTCATTCCGGGGCATGAGGCTGCGGGGACGATTCTGGCGTTGGGTGAGAATGTGTTAGACCGCCAGGTTGGCGATCGGATCATGATTGAGCCCGCGATGCATTGCGGTGATTGCGACCAGTGCCGGATCGGGCGTTATAATACGTGTCGGAATATCCAGTTTCTGAGTTCGGCGGGGGAGTTGCAGGGCTGCATGTGCGAGCGGGTGGTAATTCCTGTGCGTAATGCGCTTGTCGTTCGTCCGGCGTTGGATCCTGAGCTTGTTGCACTGGCGGAGCCTCTTTCTGTGGCTGTGCATTCCGTGCGCAATTCCATTCCCATTACTGCGGGTGTGCCCATTGCCGTGTTGGGCGCGGGCCCGATTGGGTTGTGCACGTTGGCGACACTGTTGCAGGCGGGCGCGGATCGGGTTTATGTGACAGATCCTCTCGCAGCGCGCCGCGATATGGCTGTTCGGATGGGGGCCTATTGGTGTGGCGCACCCGCAGAATTGGATGGTTTGGAACCACTGGGTATGGGGGCGGTCTTTGAATGCTCAGGGAAGCCGGATGCACTGGACCAGGCGGTTGAACTGGCGGGACCGGGTAGCAAACTTGTAATAACGGGCATTCCCGAAGGAAATCGCGTATCTTTGGATATCAGTCAATTGCGGCGCAAGGAGGTCTGTATTTTCAATGTGCGTCGGCAGAATCAGTGCGCTGAATTGGCCTTGCAGATGATCGACGAGGGCAGCGTTGCGATTGCAGGTCTGGTAACCCATCGATTCCCGCTGGCAGCGGCGGCAGACGCATTTGATCTGGTTGCCGGGTATGGCGATGGCGTCATCAAGGCGATGGTGCAATGCGTAATGCCGTAAGGAAATCGGTGCCACGGCGCATAGGCGGGGTACCGAAGAATGCTGCTAATGACTGGGCAATATCATAAAATCCGTTTCGCACACCAAGCGGGGTGGGTCGGAGGTTTTTTCCGTAGACGAGCAATGGGACGTATTCGCGGGTGTGATCGGAGCCGGCGTGGGTGGGGTCGTTGCCATGGTCGGCCGTGATCAGGAGGCAATCGTCCGGGCCAAGCAACGGCAATAATTCAGCGAGGAAGGTATCGGTATTTTCAAGGGCGGCCGCATAGCCTGCTGGATCGCGGCGGTGCCCGAAGCGCATATCGAAGTCAATGAAATTGATGAAGTAGAATTCATCCTTGGTGAGGGAGGGGCGTTTGGCCAATTGCATCACGGCGTCCATGGCATCGGGATTGTTTTCGCCATGAAAGCTTTCGTGGAAGCCGGTTTCAGGGAAGATATCATCGAGTTTCCCGACGAGTACGACATGTTTTCCGTGATCCGCAAGGTGTGTGATGATCGTGTTTTCCGGTAGGGGTAGCGAGAAGTCGCGCCGGTTGTTGGTGCGCTCGAACTCGCCGGGGGATCCGAGGAAAGGACGTGCTATTACGCGTCCGACGGACAGGGGATAGCAAGCTGTGCGAATAAAGGCACAGGCTGCGTAGAGCTCGTCCAGCGGGATGATTTCTTCGTGTGCAGCAATCTGGACCACGGAGTCGGCGCTGGTGTAGGCAATCCATGCGCCCGTACGCATATGTTCGGCGCCGAGTTCGTCGATAATGGCTGTGCCGCTGGCCGCTTTGTTTCCGATGATTTTTCTTCCGGTATGTTGCTCAATAGCAGCAATCAAATCGGGCGGGAAAGAGGGGAATTCGGGAGGAAAGAGGGCGAGCCCTTTGGTGAGTTCCAGTCCGGCGATTTCCCAGTGTCCGGTGGTCGTGTCTTTGCCGACAGAGCGTTCGCGCAAGGCACCATATGCGGCGCGTGGTGCGGGATTCAAGGGGACGCCTGCGACGGCTTTCCCATCCGTAAGGGGGGGGATATTTCCGAGGCCAAGAGATTGCAGGGTGGGTACGTTCAGTCCACCGGCACGTTGCGCAGTGTGGGCCAGTGAGCTGGCCCCTGCATCACCGTAGTCATCTGCATCGGGTGCAGCTCCGATTCCAACCGAGTCCAGGACAATCAGGTATGTTTTCATTTTGTTATCGTAATCAGAATGGGCGGGAGGATAAAGGATTAAGTGCGCATGAGCGATTGCGTCCGCTGGGTTCCTCGCG
>JBLRXB010000062.1:0-11175 GCA_047920915.1 Kiritimatiellia bacterium | reverse complement strand
ACGGTGCAGGCTTTGATGCGTGCAAATTCGATCACGAATCCGGATCGCGTTCAGGTCGGACAGGCACTCATCATTCCTGCCGAGGGGCGCCGTCCGGCAACAGCTCCTACTGTGCAGACACCTGCTTCGCCGCCGGCTCCCGTTGCTGCTCCCGTTGCGCCGCCAGTGCCTGCGGTCACTGTTGAGCGTGTGGATGTGCCGTTGTTGCCACCCGCCCAGGCCGCTGGCAGTTCACAGCATACCTATACGGTGGAAATTGGCGATGATCTTTTGTCGGTTGCTTCTGAATTCAATGTAAGTATTGCAGAGCTTCGTGCTGCTAATAATCTGGATTCGGATATATTGGTGCCTGGCCGTGTGTTGGTGATTCCTGCTGCTGAGTAAGGTATCGCTGATCCGCTAAACGGAGGGATCCATGCGCCGTGTTGACACAGTTCTGCGCTGTGTAACAACGTTGCTTGTGCTGATCGGTTTGGTCATTCTGTACAGCACAAGCAGTGCGCGCACGATTGATCCGCATTTCTTTTTGCGCCGGCAGTTGATCTGGCTCGTTCTGGGGTTGCCCGCATGTATGCTTGTGGCGCGGATGGATTACCATCTTTGGCGCCGGTATTGTTGGGTCCTGTTGGGTATTTCCGCGTTTCTCCTTGTGCTTGTCTTGATTCCTGGTGTGGGCATTCGCGTCAAGGGAAGTGCGCGTTGGCTGGGGTATGGTCCCATTCGGATCCAGCCCTCCGAATTTGCGAAGATTGCCGTTGTGGTTGCGATGTCGCACTACATGAGTCGCTATGGTCGCCAAAGCGGGCAGTTTTTTAAAGGGCTGTTTTTGCCGCTCGCGGGTCTTGGTTTGTTTGCGCTGTTGCTTGTGCGAGAGCCCGATTATGGTGCGACTGCGATTATCGTGGCGATCGGTTTGTCGATCATGTTTGCGGGGGGGACGCGTTTAGCGTATCTGGCTTTGCTGGGTGCAAGCGGGCTTGGCGGGTTGGTGCTTCTGGTTTTGCAAAACCCGAATCGGCTGGGGCGTGTGAAGGCTTTTCTGCATCCCGAGCTTTTTCCTGATCAGGCCTATCACTTGACGCAATCGCTCTATGCATTTTATCTGGGTGGGTTGACGGGGGTCGGTCTCGGCAACAGTATGCAAAAACGTTTTTATTTGCCGGAGGCGCACACCGATTTTATTTTTGCCATTATTGCAGAGGAGCTCGGATTTTTTGCTTCTTTGGGGGTTCTTTTACTTTTTGTTATGTATTTTATTTGCGGGATGATCATCAGTTTTCGTGCGCGCGATAGTTTCGGCCGGTTGCTGGGCTTCGGGATTACGCTGACTGTGATCGTGCAAGCTGCGGTGAACATTGCTGTTGTGACCGGTCTGGCACCAACCAAGGGGTTGGCATTGCCCTTTATCAGTTATGGCGGATCGAATTTGCTTTCATCACTGGTGCTGACGGGGATTTTACTGAGCATTGCCCGCGATGCGCACGGGGATGGGGATTCCCCTCCGCGAGCGAAAGCCAAGGATCGCCTACATCAAACCTGAAGCGGTAGTTCCTTTACACGAGCGCGTTGACGGCTTTCAATAAATCGCTGAATTGCGGCGAGAAAAGATAGCGGTCAGCCTTGTGCATGGGTTGTGTGCCACCATCGCGGGTTTCATCGTGCAAGATAATCGGAATGCGTTCGGTTTTGGGTATGGATTTCAGCAGTCGCGATACAGCAGAGCCATTCATGCCGGGAAAAATTTCCTTGATAATAATCGCACTTGGCGAAAGGGTGACCGCTTGCTCGAGTATTTCCGGTCCGGATCCGACCGTGCAGACCTTGAAACCGGCGGCTTTGAAAGATTGTACCAGTCCAGGAATGATAACGGGATCGTCCTCACCAATCAGCAATTGTCTTGCTTTGGTTATGGTCTGCGTTTGTTTCTTGTTGATGATACTATTGATCATGCGAAGCAACTCAAGCCCCGAGCAGGGTTTGGGCAGAAAGCCATCAACGGCAACCATGCTGAAGAATTCATTCATGGCTGCGCGCGCTGTCAGAACGAGTACCGGATATCGAAGCGTTCCATCCTCCCTGCTGATGTGTTTGAGAAATCCGATGCCACCCATACCGGGCATACTGATATCAAGGATAATGAGATCGGGTTTGGCATGTTCCAGCGCCTTGAGGGCGGTTTCCGCCGTTGCTGCGGTTGAGACGTAGAACCCTTCGTGCAGCAAGAAATCTTGCATGCTACGCGTCAAATGCCTGTCATCGTCGACAAAGAGGATGCTTTTGTTTGGGCTCATTGGTCACTCCTTTTCTTTTGGTGCATTGTGTCTACAATGTCATAATCATGTTGTGTTCGGCTCAGCGATAGAATCCGTCTTTCGATCTGGTTGATGATCGTTTGCGCGCCATGCGAGAGCATGATATGTGGGATTTGAAGGCCATGCAGCAATCCTGATTTCGTTGGGTCAAGGGGTTGGTCCGAGAGGTAAAAGAGCATACGATTGCGCAATGAGGCATCAGCCATGATATGCATGATGGTCTCGGTTCCTGAAATATCACTGAGGTTGGCCCCGATGAGTGCCATCGAGAAGTCGCCATCGCGTAATTTCTGGATGGCGGTCGTCCCGCTGTCTGTTTGCTCGACAGTATATTCACGTTGGGCAAGATTTGCGCACAATTCTTTGCAAATATCTGTTTCGGGGTACACGACCAAAGTGTGTGTGGGGGGAAGTCTGGGCAACCATAGCCGGACAAGGGTACCGCTGTCCTGACTGGGTGGTGGGCTCATAATTTCAATGCCACCCCCATGTTTTTCAGCGACTTCGCGTGCAATAGCGAGTCCCAGCCCGGTGCCTTCCACCTGTTCGCCGATGCGGAAGAAGCGCTCTGTCACCCGGTCGATCAGGTCTGCGGGGATGCCGACGCCGGAGTCTGTGACGTCACAGGCGAGCGCGGCCTTTCCGTTGCGTTCGATGTGTTCAAAGGTTACGGTGCAGCGACCATTGGGAGGGGTGAACTTGAGGGCATTGCTAAGTATATTGATTAGTACACGCTCGATTTTCGTGCCATCACAATCGACGAACCCGCCAAGTGGAGAACGGGATACCGTATAGGTTAGGGGGATTGATTCGGCGCTCATGCGAATGGATTCGGCCGTGCGTTGCATCAGGCATGTGAATGGGACGGGATGGCGGACAAGTTTAAATGTGCCTTTCTCGATTCGCGAAAGGTCAAGAATGTCATGTATCGTTCTTTCCAGGCGCCAACAATCCTCGAGCATCATACTAAAATAGCTGGCCACGGGATCAGACACTTCGCCGACAACGCCGCGCATGAGATTTTCCAATGATTTGATGAGCGATGTAAGTGGTGTACGCAGTTCGTGCGAAACATTAGAAACAAAGGTGCTCTTGGCATTGTCATGTTCGCGAAGTTTCTGAATGGCTTCGCGAAGTTGATTTTCGATGGTGCGGCGTTCCTCGATTTCGCGTATCAATTCGGCGTTGGTCGATTCGAGATTGGCCGTTCGTTGCCGGATTAAATCTTCGAGATGATTCTGGTATTCTAGCAGGGCGATTTCGCCTTGGCGCCGCTGGGTGATATCGGCAAAAGAGAAGACCAGATGCGTAATGTATTCGTCTTCATCCAGCGACGCCGTGATATGCACTTGCAGGAAAAACGCATCCCCATCGGTTTTGTTTGCTTCCAGTTCCCCGTTCCATGAGCCCTTTGCGACGGCTGCGTTGACCGCGTCTTCGATGGCCTGGGATTCCGGGAAAAGATTCAGAATGGGTTGGTCGGTTATATCCTCCGGGTCATCAATATTCCAGAGCCGTCCAACGGCGGGGTTTGCGTATGTGATGATGCCTTCGGTGTCGGTGATGACAATGCCATCGCCGGCATTGCGGATGGCTTCCCCTTCGATGCGGAGGCGTTCTTCGACTTGTCGCCGCAGCGTTGTGTCGCGGATGGAAAAGCACAGGCAATCCTGTCCATTTCGCACGACCGAGGTGACGGAGACTTCCGCCGGAAATGTTGATTTGTCAGAGCGGATACAGAATGCTTGTATCAATGTGAAGCGATGTTCCTTGATATTTTCCAGAACAGTATCAAGGATATTCTGGCTGGCACCTGCAATGATGTGGGCGATATTGCATTGTAAAAGGACATCCAACGCGATTTGCAGAAAATCCAGCGTGCGTTGGTTGGCGGTAACCAGATTTCCGTTGCGATCGGTGAGAATAACGGCGTCGTAGAGTGTTTCGAGCAATTGATCGAATTCGGTTTGGGTATTCGGCGTGTTTTTCGCGGTATTGATTTTGGGTGCTTCGCTTTGGATCGCGGCACGTGAGCTGGTATCCAAGGGCAGGTCAAGACGCATGGTCTGCGAATATCGTGCTGACGTTTTCATGAGTTGAGCTTAATAAATAATGTGAAAAACAACAAGGCTAATATTTATTTTGGGGCACAATTCTGTTTCGAAATCGTCTGTGCGGGAAATTGGTTGTGTATCATCGTGCTTCGCTATACAACATTTGCATGCGGTGCCGGCATTAACTGGTATTGCGCAGGAGGTGAATAGGGATGATGTTCCCAGATATTACGTTGCAGTTGCCGGGTTGGGTAGAGGGCTTCTGTGCATCCTGGCATAGCGAATTTACGACCCTTGAGGCGCGTGCGGCTTTCGTGGTCGCCCTTTCCCGGGAGAATGTGATGCAGGGCTCGGGGGGGCCATTTGCTGCGGCTGTATTTGCGTCAGATGCGGGGCAGTTGATTGCTCCTGGTGTGAATGTTGTTGTGCCGGCATGTTGTTCGGCGGCGCATGCAGAGATTATGGCTTTGATGGTCGCGCAGCAAGTAATGGGCACGCATGATCTTGGTGCTGAGGGTTTGCCCGTTCTGGAGATCGTGAGTAGTACGGAGCCTTGTGCCATGTGTCTGGGGGCAATTCCCTGGTCTGGGGTGCGGCGTCTGGTTTGTTGTGCGCGTGGGGAGGATGCCGAAGCGATTGGTATGGATGAGGGGGAGAAGCCGCATGATTGGGTGCAGGCGCTGGAAAGACGCGGGATCGCGGTGACGCGCGACATGTGCCGAACGGCTGCGGTGCATGTTCTGGATCGGTACGCTGCAAATGGTGGTTTGATCTATAACGGCAGGCAGGGCTAGCGCGCAGGAAACGAGACAAGGAGGGCGGGACACGGTGAAATTCCATCATGTAAGACAGAACGTCACCCAGTGGCGTCAGGATTTAAGGAAGGCGTCTGGTTTTGTGCGCAAGGGGATCTGGGATCTTGATTTGCAGGCATTGCCGATTGGCAAGTCGATCGGGGTCCGGGTTCTGCGTATTGTGTATCTCGTTACAAAGGGGTTTCGTGATGATGAGTGCGCGATGCATGCCTCAGCGCTCACGTTCAGTTCCCTGATGTCAATTGTGCCGATTTTGGCACTGATGCTTTCGATGGCTCGTGGTTTGGGGGATGCCGACACGGCCAAACATTGGGTGCAGAATCGTATCCGGGATTGGACCGAGACCTTTCAATCGGCACCGCAGGCGCAGCCGGAGCGCAGTTCTGCCGATTCCGTGGCGGTTGCTGCAGGAGAGCGCGTTGTGACAGTAGCGCCGTCGGAACTTGATTGGAGCGAGCAGCAGGCATTGGCAGAGCGTATCAATGCCATGGTAGAGACGGCATTCGATAAGGTTGATCAAATCAACTTTGCTCGTTTGGGTACCGTTGGCTTGGTGTTATTGATTTGGATGGTCATTGAAGTGTTGGGGCGGGTTGAACGAACATTTAACCGCGTCTGGGGGATTACGCGGGGACGCAGTGTGTGGCGTCGTTTCACGGATTACTTGAGTGTCCTGTTAATTCTACCAATCCTGATCGCGGCAGCGGCATCCATGCCTGTAGTGGAGATGATTACCCGTTATATGCCGGATCAGACGGCGGCCTATTTGTACCGTATTGTTGAATCCGGCTTTTTCAAGAACTTCCTGGTGGTAGCCATGACAACGCTGTCTTTTGCCTTTTTTATCATGTTCATGCCGAACACGTCGATGCGAGTATCAGCTGGTTTGACGGGGGGCTTTGTGGCGGCGGTTCTTTTTCTGATCTGGCTTTGGATTTGTGCCATGTTACAGGTTGGTGCGGCCCGCTATGGTCGGATTTACGGTAGCTTTGCTTTGGTGCCGATTGTGCTGGCTTGGGTGCATGTCAGTTGGCAAATTGTTTTGTTCGGGGCGGAGGTTGCTTTTTCGGTAGAGAACGCATCGACGTACCGGATGGAACAGAGTGCGGCAGATGCGAGTATCGCGGCGCGTTTAACACTGGCGTTGTTGGTGTTGCGGGAGGCGGGGCTATCCTTGCACGGGCAGGCGGCTCCGTTTGCCGTGAGTTCGTTTGTGTCTGCGAAGAGGGTGCCGGTGCGTTTTGTGCATGCGGTTGTCGAGGAGTTGGTGCGAGCGGGTTATGTGGCGCCACTGGCGGGAACGTCCGAAGCCTATGTGTTGCTTCGGTCTGCAGACAAGATTTGTATGCCGGATCTGTTGCATACGATGCTGCACGCGGGGGCGGATACGGCGGCACTCGGTTTGCGGGCGGAGCAGATTGAGCCGCATGTTGCTGCGGCCGTAAAGCATGCCTTGGGGGCGGCCGAGGCGGAGCTTGCGCATATATCCATCGCGTCGTTGCTGGGAGAAAAGGCTTGATGATGGCGATGACAATTGACTTTCGGCAGGATTTGAATGCGGAGCAATATGCGGCTGCCACGGCGGGTGACGGTCCTGCGTTGATTCTCGCGGCGGCGGGTACAGGCAAGACCCAGACGTTGGTCTATCGTGTTGCTTATTTGGTATCCAAGGGCGTCGCGCCGGACCGGATCCTTCTGCTGACATTTACGAATCGGGCGGCCAAGGAGATGCTGGATCGCGCGATGGTGCTGATAGGCGGCGCGTTGCATGGCATGCCGTGGAGCGGTACATTTCACCATGTTGCCAATCGTATGTTGCGTCGCTATGCGGGCCGTATCGGGTTTCCATCCGGTTTTACGATTCTGGATCAGGATGATGCCCGCAGTTTGATGTCGGCTTGTATCAAGGAAAAGGGGTTAAAGGCCAAGGAATTCCCCAAACGGGAGGTGTTGTTGCATGTTTATTCGCAAGCGCAGAATCGAGAAATTCCCTTGCAGGCTGCCGTGACGGAGCATTTTGGTGATCATGATGTGGACATGGATCTGGTTCTTGCCGTGATGCGGCGCTACGCGCAACGCAAGCAGGAGCTGGATGCCATGGACTTTGATGATTTGCTGGTGCATGGTTTACGATTATTACGGGAGCATCCAGATGTGCGGGAACAATACGTTGCCCAATTCCAGCATGTATTGGTCGATGAATACCAAGACACGAATGAAATCCAATCGCACATGGTAGATATGCTGGCGGGTCCGGCTGGCAACCTGTTTGTGGTTGGTGATGATTTTCAAAGTATCTATGCCTGGCGCGGGGCGGACACACGGCATATTCTGTCGTTTCCTGATCGGTATCCGGGGGCTCGCATCTACAAATTGGAAACGAATTACCGGAGCGTACCAGAGGTGTTGGATCTGGCCAATGCGACCGTTGCTTGTTCCGGACAGCCGGATTTGTTCCGGAAAGTACTGCGTCCGACGCGTCCGCCACATCACCGTCCTGTGATTGCTCGTTTGCGTGATGGGGATCATCAGGCACGGTTTGTTGTAGAGGCGATCCGGTCCTTTCGCCGTGATGGCTATGCCCCCGATGATATTGTGGTTTTATACCGGGCACATTTTCATGCGGTTGAGTTGCAGATCGAGCTGACGCGTGGCGGCATACCGCATTTGGTGACATCGGGGACACGCTTTTTTGAGCAGGCACATATCAAGGATGCCTTATGCTTCCTGCGCGTTTTGAGCAGTACGGACGATGCCCTCGCCTTTGAGCGCGTGCTGGAATTGTTGCCAGGAGTCGGGCGGGTGACAACGGGTCGCATCTGGAAGAAAATCGGTGGGCACTTCGACGCCTCTGAGCCGACACAGCGGGCGGCACTGCGTCAGGCCCTTCCCAAAGGTGCGCAGTTGCGCTGGGATGCGCTGCAGCCTGCAATTGAGGCGTATTATGACCAGCAACTGGAGCGGGATGGGGGATCGGCCGTAGCGTTGTTTATGAAGCATTTCTATGACGAATATCTTTTCGACACATATGAAAATGCCAAGAGTCGTGTGGAGGATCTGGACGAGTTGCAGACGCAATTTGCGCGTTTTGAAAGCGTGCCGCAATGTTTGCAGGATGTCGCCTTGTTGACGAATCTTGATGCCGAGTTGGACCCCGTGGCCGATGGCGGCAAGGTGCGTCTCAGTACGGTGCATCAGGCCAAGGGGCTGGAGTGGCCCGTTGTTATCGTGATTTGGGCCGCTGAAGGGATGTTTCCTTCCTCGCGTGCGCTGGGAGAGTCGGACGATGGCGAGGCGGAGGAGCGGCGTCTTTTTTATGTTGCGGCCACGCGCGCCAAGGACGAATTGGTCTTGTGTGTACCGGAGTACCGGCGTATGCGTGATGGTGGGGGTATGCTTTGCCGTGCCTCGCGTTTTGTCGAGGAACTGCCGCGGGAGGCGGCACAAACACGCCGGATCGGGTATCTATAGGGGATCTGGGGCAGGCTGGAAACGTGCAGTGATTTGCTAGCCTTATTTAACTCGCCTAGCGCGTGAAAGGCGGCTAGTGTTTCCGGCATGGAACCTCTTTTTGACACGCATGTACATTTCAGTGGCACAGATGCATCTGGATTCAGCGTTGCCGAGCAATTGATGCGCGCGGCGCAAGCTGGCGTACAACAATTGGTGGCGGTAGGGGGGGCATGTGACTTGAATACCGCAGCATGCAAGGCGGGCGAGTTGGCCCCAGCGCAGATTCAGGCTGCGATTGGATTTGATCGTGACCAGCACGCGGAGATGGCATCTGACGCAGCGATTCGTGATGCGACTGAGCGCTTGGCACGGGTGGTGCATTCGAGTGCTGAACTTGGCATCTCAATCTGTGCAATCGGGGAGATCGGATTGGATTACCATTACAGTCCCCAGACCAGAGATGGACAAATGGCCTTATTTGAAGCGCAATGTTCTCTGGCTGTGGATCTTGACCTGCCGGTAATTGTACATAGTCGCGACGCTGATCAGGATACGTTGGATATTTTGCGCAGACATGCGGGCACCAAAGCCAAATCGTTAAAGGGTGTTTTGCATTGCTTTACCGGCGAGCTCGCATTTGCACAAGAACTTGTGCAAATGGGGTTTTGTATTAGTTTTAGTGGTATTGTGACGTTTCGTAATGCGGATGCTTTACGAGCTGTTGCGCATGCATTGCCCGAATCGCATGTTGTGGTGGAAACCGATGCCCCTTATCTGGCTCCGGTTCCGCACCGCGGAAAGCGCAATGAGCCAGCATTCGTGGCTGAAGTCGTAAAAACGTTGGCTGCTGTTCGGGCTGTTTCGTTTGAACAGATCGCGCAAGCAACAACCCGGAATGCCCAAGCGCTTTTCCGGTTTCCGGCTACAGGCTGAGAATTGCCGTGCGCATTTTGGCGTTTTGTTCGGGGGTTCCGATGGTCAGGCGAATCCATTCCGGCAAGCCATAGCCTTGCATGGGGCGTGCGATTATGCCTTGATCGAGCAGGCGTTTGCAATCGGCTTGCGAATGGCCTGTCTTCATAAGAACGAAATTTGCGGTTGTGGGTACGAAGGGGATACCAGCCTCGGTCAGGAATCTTTCAAATAAGGCGATCCCTTCCATGTTGACTTCGTAGGAACGCGCAAGGTGCTCGTCATCATCCAAAGCCGCAAGCCCTCCGGCTTGTGCCATGGCATTTACATTGAAGGGTTGGCGGGCATGGTTCAAGCTTGTGATCAGGGTGGGGTGCGCAATGGCGTACCCCAGGCGCAGGCCAGCCAGCCCATAGGCTTTAGAGAAGGTACGCAAAATCATCAGATTAGGTTTCCCGGATCTTATCAAGGCCAGCAAGTCGGGGCGCTTGTCGATCGGCATCAATTCGACGTAGGCTTCGTCCACCACAATCAGGACATGCGTCGGAATCGTTTCCAGCCAATCGGTGAGTTGTTTGGGCTGCACCGATGTGCCCGTCGGATTGTTGGGGTTACAGATCGTGATGATGCGGGTTGCGGGAGTGATTGCGGCTCGCATCGCATCGAGATCATGCGTAAAATCGCGCATGGGAACCTGAATGCAGGTTGCCTGAAATAATGCACATACCAAACGGTACACCACAAAAGCAGTCTCGCTGACCACCATGTTGGCATCCGGTCCCAAAAAGGTATGACCGAGAAACTCTATGATTTCGTTACTCCCATTGCCGAAAAGAATATTTTCGGGGGTAATATCCAGTTTGCGGGCAAGCTTTTGTTTCAGGTAAAAGCAGGCCCCATCGGGGTAGCGATGCATATTTGCTGCGGCTTGCTGTATGGCAACAATGGCTTTTGGGGAGGGACCCAACTCGTTTTCATTCGAAGCTGTTTTAATCAATGCCGTGACATCAGGCAATCCAAGCTCCCGGGCCACTTCCTCGAGCGGACGCCCGGGCTCGTATAGGGGTACATTCTTAATCCATGGGTTTTGTTTCATGGTCGGTAGAGTATGCAGGAAGGGACTCGGTGGCAAGCTCACGTGTGAATTACTGCGAGAATCTGCATGATGGTTGAAATTTCAATGCTGGTGCAAAGTTTAAGCTTTTAACACGTGTTTTGCGATAGTCCTACAATGAATCTCGATATTCGCAAGCCGCAATTGAGCAGCATGTTGCATCGATTGATGGTGAAACATCTCACTAAAAAAGTCACATCGATAAACATGTTAAAACCTATTTGTCAAATCGGATGCATACTGGTATCGTTATTTGTAAATTTGCGATGCCGGAATATTTTGGAGAAGTTGGAAAGAGTAAGAAAACAACAATGTATTTTTGCTTAATCGTAAGATTCGGGTCCACGTGGGGGATTGGGGTCAGCCCTTTTAAATAAAGATTGTAAAAGCTGGTTGTTCATGCCATATTGTTTTCATGGCACGACAATTGCGCGTTGAATATTCTGGAGCGATCTATCATGTAACCTGCCGTATGGTGGGTAGCTGGAAGACGGACAAGACGTCTCTTTTCAAGG
>JBLRXB010000061.1:0-11317 GCA_047920915.1 Kiritimatiellia bacterium | reverse complement strand
CCAGGGCACCTGCGGGAAAGGCCTGGACGCGGTAGCCCTGTCCGTGAAGCATCCCGAACAGGACTGTCAGGTTTTCCGGGGTGTCGTCCACCACCATGATCGTCGCGGGTGCGGTATCCATTGTCATGTATTCTCCTTTCCGGTCTACGCGTTCTGTAAATCAGTACGCCTCAGTTATGAAGCTACGCAACGTTGCTTTCAGTTGTGATGGATGGGCTGTTCTCAAGCAGTGTCAATATCCAACAGCCAACACGGAATATCCAATATCCAAGGCAAACATTATCGTTCCGTGTTTTTCTTCGCGGTTCCGATACTTGTGAACATACTGAGTTGTCTTCTTCATTGCGCCTTCCCTTGTTCGGTTGGATATTCCGTGTTGGATATTGGATATTCAGTTCCCCAAGTTGTAACCCTGCATCATCTGGGCACCCCGGGGCCGAGGCTATGTAACTTCACCGCCTAGCGGGTTTCTTGCTTACAACCCCGGAAGCAAAAAAACGCCCCCGTATTATTACAGGGGCGTTCTGCGGGATCAGCCAGAATAGCTACGCTTACTTGGCCGCCTGATAGGCGTCCAGCACATCAAATTCGACGGCCTTGATTGTTGTCCCGAACGGACCTGCGCCCGGACGAACAACATGCTTCGCTGGCTTGCCTTTGGCCTTAAATTCAGCCAACGCCTCGCTACCCTCTTCAAAGATCCACAGGCGCCCATCCTTGTCCAAGCTCACATAAAACCCAGGCTTGGTTGCCACGTATTCCAGAATGGTTTCGGATTCGGTAGCCTTCAGTGTGATACCGCCAGGTCCTGCCCCGGGGCGAACCACATGCCTGGCCGGCTTGCCTTTTTCTTTATAGGCAGCCAGATCTTCACTGCCCTCCCGGAATACCCACAAACGACCATCTTTTTGGTCTATCGTGGTGTAGAATCCGGGCTTGGCATATTTCACATCGGAAGCCACTTTTGCTTCCGGCACGGAAACAGCGGCAACATTTGCCTCTCCATGCACACATCCAACCATCACCACACTCGCACAAAATGCGGCTGCCGTGCTTGTTACCTTCATCATTGCTCTCATGTACTTTCTCCTTCTTGTTATGTTTTCCATCATGCGAACACCACCATCAACCAAAACGCCCCGTAACATAATCCTGTGTCTCCACCAGACGCGGATTTTGAAAGATCGTTTCAGTTGGACCATATTCCACCAAATGACCAATATACATAAATGCCGTGTAATCGCTGACACGCGCGGCCTGCTGCATGTTGTGCGTCACGATTAAAATCGTATACTCACCCTTCAAGGCATGAATCAAATCCTCGATGCGATTCGTGGCAATCGGGTCCAGCGCGGAACAGGGCTCATCCATCAGCAAGACCTCCGGTTCCGCCGCAATCGCACGGGCAATACACAAACGCTGCTGCTGTCCACCAGAAAGCCCCAATGCGCTCTGGTGCAGACGATCCTTGACCTCATCCCAGATGGCCGCTCCCCGCAAACTACGCTCGCAGACCGCATCTAATGTTTTCTTGTTACGCTCGCCGTCAATCCGCAAGGAGTACACGACATTCTCATATATGCTCATCGGGAACGGATTAGACTTCTGGAACACCATGCCCATACGCTTGCGTAGCTCGATCACATCTACGCCAGGCCCATAAATCGACGCACCGCTCAACGTCATGTCACCCTGGATCCGAACCGTATCAATCAAATCATTCAAACGATTCACGGAACGAAGCAGCGTGGACTTCCCACATCCGCTCGGCCCGACCAGCGCCGTGACTTTCCCCTTGGGAATGACCATATTTATATCATGAATGGCTTGTGCATCACCGTACCATAAGTTGAAATTCCTGATATCCAATACCGGATCCTCACGGGCAAGCTCCGGATGCGTCTCGGTCTTAACGACCGCCCCTTGCTCAATCGATGCCAGTCGTTCACTGGCTTTGCCTGGCTTGGTAATATCCGCCACTGTCTCTAAAGTCTCTGCTGTCATCTCGATCTCCTGTCTCTAACTAAAAGGCCCCTGTTGCAAATCGCTTCCGCAAGCGCGCCCGCAAGACCATAGCGGCAATGTTCAGTAAAACAATAATCGCAATAAGTAGTAACGTTGTCGTGAATACCATCGGGCGTGCCGCCTCACTATCCGGACTCTGAAACCCGACGTCGTAGATATGAAACCCCAGATGCATAAAACTGCGACTCAAGTGGATCGGGCCGGTTGGGATAGGTCCGAGAGAGCCACTCCAGTTGGAAAAATCAAACGGCAGATCGGGTGCCAGCTTGACTGCCCCAACCAGCATCAGCGGCGCAACTTCACCGGCCCCACGCGCCATCGCTAGAATCATACCCGTCATGATTCCCGGCATGGCCCGCGGCAAAACTATCCGCTTGATCGTCTGCCACTTACTGGCACCACAAGCGTAGGATCCCTCGCGCATGGAACCCGGCACGGCCGCCAAGGCTTCTTCTGTGGCCACAATAACAACCGGCAGCGTCAGAAGTGCCAATGTTGCAGAGGCCCACAGCACCCCTCCCTTACGAAATGTGGGGGCCGGTAAACGCGCGGCATAAAACCATTCATCGAGATAGCCACCAAATATATAACAGAAGAATCCCAGACCAAACACACCGAACACAATCGAAGGCACTCCGGCAAGATTGTTAATGGCAATCCGAACGGAACTTACAATTGGTCCGGACTTGGCATATTCCCGCAGGTATAATGCCGCCAGCACACCGAACGGCACCACGAATAATGTCATCACCAAGGTCATGGTAACCGTACCGATAATCGCCGGATATACCCCACCTTCCGTGTTGGCCTCGCGCGGATCGTCAAACAGAAACTCACGCCAACGCGAGAAAAAGACGCCAACTCTTTCCGCGAAGGTAAGTTGGTTCGCCGGATGCGCCCGCACGATATCAGCCAAATGCAACCCTTTTTCCTGACCGGTGGACGCCACCATCTGGATCACATACCGGTTATTCTCGGCATTCAAAGCTGCAATTTCCTCTGTAATCCGTGCGTGCTCGGCACGCACCTCCGCAACTTCCCGATTAAATCTGGCCTCAGCTGCGACCAACGTGGCATCGTCCACATTACCCACAGCATGCTGACGCCGCAGCGTAACCATTGCAAGGCGCGCCTCTTCCTCGCGCCGGTTGGCCCGACCAATATCCAAGGTCTCCAGCCGCTTGCGTTGCCGCCACCGGCTACGTACCGTCGCATGGGACTCACGAAATGCCCGCCAAATCTCGGATGGCGTTTCTGCGACAACCTCGCCATCGACCAGAAACGCTTTCGGATGCCCGTAAAACAACCCCCACTCCATGCGCTCAAACATCATCGCCCAGTCAGGCCGCGTCTCTTTTTCTACATTAAATTCCGAAACCCAGTGAAACCGGGTCCCCGTTAAATCATAATTTCCGGTGCGCACCAGCTTGCGCGCGGCATAGCCATCTGTATCCGCAAACTGCGCGCGCAACGCGTTGCGTTCTTCTGCCGAAAAATGTGCCAGGTTTGCCGCCGAGGGGACAAATGTCTGGTAGCGCGTAACTTCACCCAAATGCGTTTCACCTGTGACCGTCTCGACCTGCACAATAGGCAGGGGCCAGAAATTGGCGGTGCCCATGTACAGCACATATCCTAATGTGCCAATAATCATGAGCAAGGCCACGGCCAGTGCCCCGCCCGTTACCCACACCATCGGTTCGCCTTCCGCAAAGAAGGTCACGCCGCGCCGCCGACCACGTTTCGCTGCCTGTTCGCTCTCTGATACACTCATAACTGATAAGCCCTCTTGCGGTAGCGTTGACGCACCTGCTCCGCGATTGTGTTGATCGTGAATGTCAAACCAAAAAGAATCACGGCCGTAAGAAAGAGCGTCCGGTAGTTGGTCGAACCTTCCACCGCCTCCATCATCTCCACGGCAATATTGGCACTCAACGTCCGGAAACCACTGAAGATGTTCCATTCCATAATCGGCGTATTGCCCGCCGCCATCAGCACAATCATCGTCTCGCCCACAGCACGACCGAAACCAATCATGATCGCCGAAAAAAGACCACTCATTGCCGTTGGAATAATAATTCGTACCGCCGTCTGCCACCGCGTCGCACCCGCCCCCAAAGAGGCCGAACGCAAATGCTCCGGCACCGCACTCAAGGCATCATCCGCAATCGTATAGATAATCGGCACCACGGCAAAGCCCATGATGAAACCAACCACAAGGGCATTGCGCTGCACATACTGATCAATATAACTGCCACGCGGATCCCAGAATATCCCGAGCCCGCGCGCTACGAGCCACGCCAAAAACAGCGATGCAAGCGTACAAACTACAAATTTTGCCATATCAACCCAGGCAAATGCGTGCCGGCTCATCCCCTGGGTTTTATCGAGCAAGAAGGGGTTCACATACTGCACGGTCATATAGGCCCCGAGAAGAAGCATCAACGGAACCAGCAAAATCAACCAGCCCCCCGTCGCCTGGCTGGTATATTTCGGATCGGCGGGATCCTGCCGATGCGCATTCAACCAGGTGCGGAAATCACGTACAATCAGGGAACCATCCGCAGCATATTCCACATTGTCGGCACTCATTTCTCCGGAAAGCTGCGCCGCAACCTCTTGATCCAGAATGCGTACGGAAAAGAAGGCACGCTCGAACGATGGGCCCGTCTGCCCGGCAATCCACATACCCAAGGGAATCACCAATAATATCAGCGCAAACCGCCAAGCATGAAACCGTAACTGGAGCGGACGCGGCAACACTTGCCAGATGCAGGCCGCCCCCACGAGCGTAAGCGGTATCGCAATAAACGCAAGCAGCACGGCCGGAACACGCGACTCGATGAATTGCGCCAGCACCAAACCGGCCAGAAACCCCAGTACCACACTCGGCAAACTTGCCATCATCTCGATCGTCGGCTTAATCCGCATCCGCGCCTTGGGCGGCAGGAATTCACTCGTAAAAATGGCGGCCAACAACGCCAACGGAACAGCAAATAGCATCGAATACAAGGTAGCTTTCACGGTACCAAAAACCAGCGGCATGATCCCGAACTTGGATTCGAAATCATCCGTCCCGCCCGTTGACTGCCAAACGTGCCGCGGTTCGGCATAGCCCTCATACCAGATCGGGCGAAAATATCCCGCCCAGGTTGCCTCGGAATGGGGTATATCCAGATGCCAGAGTCCCACAGTATGCCGATTCACGGCAACCATTCCATCATCACGAGGATTAAAGGCCGCCACTACAATCGGGGCATCCTCCGGCAATTGCACTTCCAGCAAATGCTGCTGCACGGTGGCATTATGAATGCGAATCACACCACCATCGTGCCCCGCCACAAACATGCGCTTGCGTTGCGATGCCGATAGCGCGCGCACGGCCTGTGCCGGTTCCGGACCCGCCAGTGTCTGCACCGGCACCAAGGCCAACTCGTCAGGCGTCACAATATCACGAACAAGCACTTCTTGAACGACGCCTTGGTTCAAACCTTCTTCATCTAATTCCACGACGCGCATTTGAACCGTCAAGCCCGGATTATCCCGCACATCGTCCGGACGCACACGAAACCAGCCACGCGTTGTCCCCGTGCTATCGCCAACCAACAGCGTCGTCTTCCCGATCATGTTGCCGATTGCCGTTATTTCAACCCCCTTGGCTGGCGTCAAATCAATGGTCTCAAGCAAGCTAATATTTCCATAATCGCGCGTGTCAAACCGTTGCAGTATCCCGTTTTGCCAGATCACATACAGATTATCCCCCAGCCCCGTAAGCGTCATATATTTGGGCATTCCTGCCCTGCGCTCGGTGTACTGCACTTCTCCCGTCGTCGTCCGGTACGTCGTGGCCCCCGTTAGCATGTTACGACGCCCGCGGGCACGCTGCATGAAAATCCGGCCATCTTCCGTCATGGCCGCATAATTCACCTCATGTCGACTGCCGGTGTGATCAAGAAGCACCACAGGGGCATCTGCGCCGGTCGGCACCGGATCCTGCAACTCGACTTCCAGCGTCACATGCCGGAGCTGCCGCTCCTGCGTCATCTGCACCAGCCCCTTTTCGAAGGATGCGGTTGCCCCGATAGCAAGCCCCTGGAGCTCTGTTGGCGCATCGGCAACCTCCATGAAACGCAGGGCAAAACGAATACTGGCGTACCGCACGGTGCCATCAGAGTATCCCAGCACAGCCATCTCATCGCGCTGCGGAAAACTCCAGGCCGTCAGGCGGACATCCTCAGTGCTCAGCGGCACCTCATCGAGCAGTTCCCCGTTATCCAGCCGGAATTTGCGAATAACCCCATCCGGAAACACCGACCACGCCATCAAGTTATAGTCATCAACCGCCGTATGCACGGGAACCAGATCCAAAGCAGCAGCAGCCGGACGCGGTACGGCAATTTCAGAGACTTTCTCTTTCGCCGGAGCACGAAAAAGTGGAATCACAACAGCAACCAGGAATATACATACTGTTGAAACAGCCACAATCGTCCCCAAACCACCGATCGTGATGATGGCATGCGCAAATCGATCCTTGGCTTTCACACTCCAATGCGTCGAGCGCTTGCGCTGCCGCCCCGTAAAACTGCTTGTCGTCTTTTGCGCCATATTCTTGACCGTCCGTTATGTAGTTCCGATCCCGTCTGCCATTTCCGGTGCCGTACAACAAGGCTGTAGCGGCACGGGAAATGGCGCGACATGTAGTAACACATGCCGCGCACAGAATCCTTCTTAGAAAGCAGGCGTAATACCCACCGACAGGAGTGCGGCACGTGCCACATTCGCATCGACCGGATAGTAGCCGTCACGCACTACATCCAACTGACCTTGCTTGCTAAACATGTATTTCACAAACTCGCGGCGTACAGGATCCAGTTCACCCCCTGGGCGATGATTCACATACACATACAAGTAACGCGCCAAGGGATACTCACCGGTGTAAGCATATTCCGCTGTGGCAGGAACCGGCGTACCATCAGCATCCGCAGTCAGCGGCACCGCGCGCACATCTGCCGTCATATAGCCAATCCCGGAGTAACCGATACCATTGATTTCGCTGGCAATTCCCTGTACCACTGAAGAGCTACCGGGCTGTTCCTTGACCTCGTCACGATAATCACCACCGAACAAGGCATTTTCCTTGAAGAAACCATACGTACCGGAAGCACTGTTACGACCGTAGATCGAAATCGACCGGTTCGCCCAGGCCCCCCCCATGCCTAACTGGCCCCAACGCGTGATGTCCTCGCCATGACCACCGCGGCGCGTGGAGGAAAAGATTGCATCCACCTGCTGCAGCGTCATACCCTCAATCGGGTTGTCCTTGTTCACATACACGGCCAACATGTCAATCGAGGTAGGCAGCGCCGTGACCGGGTAACCGAACCGATTCTCGAAACCATCCAACTCGCGACCACGCATCTCACGGCTCATCGGGCCGAAATGCGCCGTGCCCGCAATCATGGCCGGCGGTGCTGTTCCAGATCCCTTACCCTCGATCTCAATCTGTACATTCGGGTAAAAGCGCAAAAAACCTTCCGCCCAAAGCGTCATCATGTTGTTCATGGAATCGGAACCTACGCTCTTGAGGTTCCCCGAAACACCAGCCACCGGTGTGTAGTCCGGAAGATTAGCATCCACCGCCACTTGCGCCTGGCTCGTGCCAACCGCAACCATCCCCACTGCAGCAGCAATCATTGCCCCTGCTACTAAACGTCGTGTCTCTCTCATTTGCAACTCTCCTTTTTTTTTCGACACAGTGGCCAGCCCAAGGACCTTCCCTAACCAGCCTGATCTGCGTTTTCAATGGAACGAAATCTAGTGACGCAATGTTAACATTCGATTAGCACCTTATGTGATTTGCATCAACTTACCGGGGAAGAGCTAGAGCATCACGAGACCCTGTCAAAACCTCCTGTGGCCGCCACGGGGGCCGCCTATCCACGCTGACGGGGAAACAGCATGGAAAAGGTGCTACCCTTTCCCGAAGCGCTCTGCACGGTGCAACGCCCCCCATGCAACAACGCAACGCGGCGAACAATAGCAAGCCCCAAGCCCGTTCCACCGACCCGCCGGCTGCGCCCACGGTCAACCCGGTAAAAACGCTCCCAGAGACGCGCATGGTGCTCTGGCGCAATCCCGGGCCCATTGTCCGACACCCGGATCACAATCTGATCTGTCAAGCCGCGCCCCACAACGCTAACGACAGAACCTTCCGGGCTGTATTTTATCGCATTATCGACCAGGTTCATAACGGCTTGCTCTAAAAAAAACGGGTAGATCCTGACTTTATCCTGCGACTGGCAATCCAACGCAATGGTAATCGATTTCTGGCTCGCAATCGCGCGACAGGGCAATATCGCATTTTCAAGAATTTCGCATAAATCGGCAACTTCCCGATCCTGCTCGGGATGCCGCATGCCATTCTCGAGCGCTGCCAGCGAAAGAATATCAGAAACAATCGTCTGGAGCCGGCCGACCTGCTTGAGAACAATCCCGAGAAAACGGCGACGCGTTTCCTCGTCGTCATCCGGATGCTCCAGCAAGGCTTCGACAAAACCTGTGATAGCGGTAATCGGCGTTTTTAACTCATGCGAGACATTGGCCACAAACTCACGCTGCATCGTGTCGACACGCGAAAGCACCGTAACATCCGTAAAGACCAATAGTGCCCCCAGATTGCGCTTCTGCTGCCCCGTCAATGCGACGCCGTGCACTTGCAGCACCAGCTTGCCATCATCCAACTCGACATACCCCTCGACCGGACTTTCCCCGCCCAATACCCGATCGAGCAATGCGACCCACTCCGGTGTTCGCAGAAAAGTGAGCACGCTTTTTCCCTTGGCGGCCTCCACATCGCGCACGCCTAGCAATTGCGCTGCAGACTGGTTCATCCGGAGAACATCGCGCTGCGGATCAACCGCAACGACTCCTTCAACCATGCTGCGCAACAAGGCATTTTCCTCTTCACGCTGCTGCTCCACTTTACGGATACGATTGTCCAGACGATCGGCCATGCGATTTAAATCATCGGCCAGCGCATCAGCATCCTTGAGCTGGCACGCAGGAATTTTGACGTCAAATTGCCCTTGTGTGAAGCGGCGGACACCAGCCCGAATTACCAGAAGTGGGCGCGTAACCCATCTTGTGACCACAGCACTGACAGCCAGAGAAATAAGCAGCAACAAGATCCCGATGATACTCCAGGCGCGCCGTAGTTGCTCCATGGGCTCCCGTAAGGCTTGGATATCCAAGGCTATTCGCACCACGAATTGCTGGTCACCAGCAAAGCTTTCAACGGCGGCATGATAGATCATCTCTCGCTGCACACTGGCACTTACCCGGCGATCCGTACCAGCCCCATGCAGGATCGCGGAGCGGTATTCCGGCCGACCGGCATGATTGAGCATGCGATCAGGACTTTGCTCCCCGTCCCCCAGCACATTCCCCTGCAAATCCATGACCGTATAGCGAAAGCCGGATTCTTGAAATAAACGTTTACATAGATCATCGATTGCCTGGACATCCGACACATCGGGAAGTTTGCGCAGCTGGCCGACCAACAGCGGCTGCGCACGCTCCAGTTGGCGTTGCACCTCACCTGCCAGCATCCGGTTCGTTGCATAATACCCCATCAGCGTAGCAGCGAAGAGGATCGTGACCGCGAGGGCAATATGCGTCAAAAAAGTCAACGAAACGAGCGAGAGCCGTTTCATGCGTTCAAATCCCGGAAACGATACCCCACGCCCCTGACGGTTTCCAACAACTTGGCATCCTTGCCAAGCTTACGACGCAAGCCCACCAGTTGCACATCCACAGAGCGATCGGTAACAGGATAGTCCTGACCACGAATGGCATCCACGATCTGATAGCGGGAAAAAACCCAGCCAGGGCGCGAGGCCAGCAGACGGAGCACCTCAAATTCCGTAAAAGTCAACGTCAGTATGTGGTCGCGTAAACGCGCCTCTCGACGCCCCAAATTGAGCGCTAACGGACCGCGCTTCAGGATTTCCTCCGATTCAGGATTCTCCGCCAGTTGCGCGCTGCGCCGTAGTAAAGCTCGAACCCGCGCCACAAGTTCACGCGTTTTGAAGGGCTTGCAAAGATAATCATCAGCCCCCAGTTCCAAACCCACCACAACTTCTGTTTCCTCACCCTTGGCCGTAACAATCATCACGGGCACGCCTTTATGTTTACTATCTGCCCGTATTTGCCGGCACACGGCAAGACCATCCATCTCAGGAAGCATGATATCCAGCAAAACGAGATCAACACTGTGCTTTTTCAGATAAGCCAAAGCTTCTTCGCCCGACTCCACGTCCGCGACGGCAAAACCTTCCCGTTTAAGATTGTAAACAATCAAGGTGCGGATATCCTCCTCATCCTCAACGACCAGAATTGTTTGCTGATGCGCTTTCATAGAATCCTACTTGCTGCTGATCGCTTCCTTGCGGAAAGCACTCTTTTCATGACGAACGATTTCACCCGTAACCAGATATAATACATCCTCCGCCATATTGGTAGCATGATCCCCGATCCGCTCAAGCGAACGGGACACGGAAAATATCTGCAACATCACAGGGGCAAGCATATTCCCCGCACTCAACGCCTGTTCGAGCCGCTCCACAATGCCGCGATTCATGCGATCAATCTCACGATCATCTTCAATCACTTTCCGAGCCAGATCAGCGTTCATCTGCACAAGAGCATCCACACTGTCACGCAGTTGCCGGTTAATCGCCGCACACATCGCATCAAAACGAAATTCCTGCGGATAAGCCGGACGACCACTCAATTCCAATTGACGCTTGGCAATATTGACTGCGTAATCGCCGATCCGCTCCAGATCATTGTTGATTTTCAAAATCGCCACAATCCGTCGCAAATCCACGGCAACAGGTTGATGCAACGCCAGGATTTTAAGGCCCTCCTCCTCGATCCGCACCTCCATCTGGTCGATCGCGTTATCATCCTCAATCACCTGCCGCGCCAGAATTTCGTCCTGCTGCTCAAGTGCCCGCAAGGATTTGGCAACACTATCTTCTACCGCCCCACAAAGTTCAAGAATGCTGCCTTGCAGCCTGTTCAGCTCGCGTTCCAAATGTAATGCCATATCACAACCTCATCCATGTTCAAACAGTCAAAAAAAACGAACCACCAAAACAGGGTTTCCCTGTTGCTGTATGCACGGCATGACTGACGACACGATCTGCGTAATCCCATGCATCCCAATGCCACGATCAGGAAATGCACACACGCCTCTATCTTTCAACCTGTAACATTACGATTCGATGTGCAC
>JBLRXB010000060.1:0-11441 GCA_047920915.1 Kiritimatiellia bacterium | reverse complement strand
GCGCTCGAAGAGCTGCAGGCGCAGGGCATCGCACATGCCCACCAGAAACAGGCAGCTCCAGGCACGTGCCGTATACACCTGCTGGTGTATCCGGCGCAAGCGTCCTCTGGCTCGCTGCACGATGGTTTTGGATAGATACAGCAACATGAGTGAGCCTGGTAATTGGCAGCCACATGCCGGGTAGCCACCGGTACCCCGGTCTCCGTGTACGAGTCGGGGTCGGTGGTTCCTGGCCGTTGGCCACCGAATCGTTTTAGCCGAGGGCGAGCATGGTGAAGACCATGACGAAGATGGCCACGGTTTCGATGATGCCGAGTGCGGCGAGGTAGTTGGTGAAGCCTTCGCCGGTTTCGGCGAGGGCATCGCTACCGGCGGCACCCGCGCGGCCTTGCAGCCAGGCCGATACGCCCATGCCGATCCCGGCAAAAACGCCTGCTGCGAGCAGGCCCTGCCAGGGGTAGCCGGGGCCAACCTTATCGCGCATCGTGAACATGAGCACGATGCCGTAAATGGTCTGGGAAAGGGGGGCACCGACAAAGGTGAGCAGCATGAACGGTGCTGCCTTGCCTTGGGCGTAGCAGCGTTTCCATGCGCCGATTGCGGCCGCACCGGCCGCGCCTGTTCCGAGGGCAGATCCGATTGCGGCGATTGCCAGTGCGGCGATGCCGCCGACAAGACCCAGTGATTCATTCAAACTGACTACGACTTCGTCCATGATCGTGACTCCTTCTTTGTTTTTTGCGATGAGACCGAGGTCTCTGTTGTTGCTGATTTCTTATTCTTGTGAGAGACGGGCAAAGGGACGGTATGCGAACCCTTTCCATTCGACGTTTTTATGCAGCGAAAATTCCAGGGTGTTCAAGCGCACGCCGTGCACGAGGATGCCCAGGGCGCAGAGGATTATATTCAATCCGTGTCCGAGCAACAGGATCAGGGCAAAGACAGGAATGGTCCAGATACGGTTCCAGCCGATCTGCATGGCCATATTGTTGAAGCTGGCGGCGACGGACAGGGATGCGAGGCCCACGGCAAAGAGGCGGATATAGGAGACAATATCGACAAAGCAGTTCACGATGCTCAGGGGGAACATGGCATGGTTGATCCATTCGGACTTGAGGTCTTTAGGGGAGGTCATAAACAGGAGAATCAGGACCACGGCAGCGATGAGCATGGGGGTAAAGAAGACGGGGAGGGCTTGGCCGAGCACCATATTGCGGGCGGTGAAGAACATGGACCAGACGAGGCCGACCCAGCCGATCTGGGCGATGGCCTTGGGGGATGGTGCCAGCGCAATGGTATTCCATAGGTGTGCAATGGTGAGGTGTGTGGCACCAATCAGGAAGCAGATGCGAATGACCAGATCGCGTGCTGCGGGGCCTTGGAAGAACGAGAGGTGTACGCTTTGCAGGATGCGCGGCAGGCTTGCGGGGGCAATACCAAACCAGTTTCCGGTTGCTGCGCCCCAGAGGATGGTTGTTGTGCTCAGGATCGTGAATAGCACAAAGGGATAGGCGGGGGCTTGAGGCAGTTTTTTCCTGGCGAAGGCCGTAATGCCGAGGAAAAGGAGTCCGTAGCCGGCGTCACCAATAAGGATGGCGAAGAAGATACTGAAGAAGACGAGAAATACGGCACTGATATCGGCCTCGCGGTAACCCGGTAGGATGGAGAGCATTTGCAGTACGGCTTTGACGGGTTTTACCCAGCGGGGCATTTGCAGCAGGGTGGGGACCTCTTCCTCCGGGTGGGGCTCACGGCTTTGGAGGGCCCAGCCATGTTTGGCGGCGGCCTCCGCGACGGCGGCAACTTTTTTGGCCGGGCAAAATCCCGTTAGCGAAGCAAGGGGGCCGTGCGCAGCGAGCGATACTTTGGCCCGGGCAAACTCGAGTTCTTCCTGACGATGGAGCAACTCGCTTTCGAGAGACTTGGCATAGACGGCAAGTTCTTTGAAGTCGGAGTGGATGTCGGCAAGTTCGGTCTGCAGCGCGGCTGCCTCCCGGCGAATTTCCGGCAGGGAGCGCTCTGGCAAGGAGGAGATGGTGCCATCGATTTCGAAATCCTCGCGGGCAATCGCGACCAGGCAGGCCCCTTTTTTGGTGCGTGATATGGGCTGTATGACGACGCCTTCGGGAACCTGCAAGGTTTCGGGATCGTTGACACGCAGCAGTTTTACGATGATCCCGCGTGCTTGTAAGTCTTCGATTTGATCGGGATCGAAATCGCCAAATGGTTCGAGCAATTGTTTTTCGTGGTGGCAATGCGCAAGCTGCTCTTCGGCTGCATAGCGGCGTTGGAGGCGTTCGGTTACCAGTTTCACGAGATTTGCGGGGTGCGGATCGTCGGCGGTCTTTGCTTCGGGATGTGCTGTTTTCAGCGTATGGATGGCAACTTCTGTCTGGCGGACCGCTTCCGTGCCTTGTGCGAGTGCGTCGGCTTGTGCGGGTGCACTGGTTAGGTGCAGTAGGCCCAGTTCGCGCAGTTCGGTC
The DNA here is from genome assembly GCA_047920915.1 of Kiritimatiellia bacterium. Taxonomy (GTDB): domain Bacteria; phylum Verrucomicrobiota; class Kiritimatiellia; order UBA8416; family UBA8416; genus T3Sed10-140. The sequence goes on along the minus strand of JBLRXB010000060.1, from coordinate 8,958 downwards.
AGTGTCGCGGCAGCATCTTGTTGCAGGCAGAGCAGTGTCAGGTGTTGCATCGGTACGATCATGCGGCCACCTTTTCTGGATGGATTTGCTCGACGGGGGCCCGATCAGAGCGTTTTTTGGCAATTTTCCCGCGGGCAACGGATGCCGTCTGTTCATCGCCGAGGTAGATTTTGATGGTTCGAATGTTTTCCTTGCATTCGGGAATTTTGACTTTTTCAAAGAGGTTGACGCGCTGGGAGGTTGTGCGCAGCTCCTCGTTTACGAGTTCGCGTTGTTTCTGGTGTACTTGAATGGCTGCTTTCTGTCGGATCATGTCGGCCAGCCGGTCCTGAGCGTCATCGATCCAAGCGGGGGTAAGGAACAAATCGGGTACCGGTTGATCGATGTGTACCTGTTGCAGAATGGGAATGTTCACGCCCGCGATATTGCCGGAAAGGGTGTCGATTTTCTGCAGGATGACTGCCGCATCTTGTGATTCGTCTGTGGTGAACAGGGCGACCCATTCCTTCAGATCGCTGGCCAGGGCTTTGAAGGTGGCTTCCTCGGCCTGGATCTCGTGGTCAATGTGCTGGATTTCGGCCTGCAGTTGCTGCTTCTTGAGTTGTAGCATGGGTAGAAAACGCTGGTAGCGCCGCAGGGCTTCCTGCTGCGACTTGAGTTCATTCTTGGTATGCTTGATCTTTGCCATGGTTTCGTTTTTGCTAGGCCGTTATTTCACCGCCCACCGGGTTTACCCCGGTGGAGGTAAGCGTTGCGGGGGAGGCGTTTTGGGCTTTCTTTCTCAACTTCCTTCACCACCGGGATAAACCCGGTGGGATCGCTCTTTAAAAAGGTTCTCATCTACGTTTCTTTTTCCTTGGGCCAGAATTTTCCGATCATGTCGGATTGGATGCCGGTTTCCATGGGTTCGAAGCAATCGGCGAGCATTTCCCAGCCGAGATCCAATGCTTTCTCGAGGGGGATATTGACGGATAGATCCATCATTTCTTTTTCAAAGCGTTGCCCGTACTTGAGCAGTTTCTGATCCCATTTACTCATCCGGAAACCCATGGTTTGTTTTTCGAGGGTTTCGCGGTAGCCGGCAAACAACTGGATGAGTGTATCCATGATAACCCGATGGTCTTCGCGGGTATCTTGGTTGACCTGCTGTTTGAGGCGGCTGAGGGAGCCGAAGGGTTCGATGCGTCCGCCGCGCAGATAGAACTGGCCTTCGGTGATGTAGCCGGTATTGTCGGGCACGGGGTGTGTGACATCGTCGCCGGGCATGGTGGTGGCTGCGAGGATGGTGATGGATCCGGCGGTATCGAAGTCGACGGCCTTTTCGTAGCGGGCGGCGAGTTGGCTGTAGAGATCGCCCGGATAGCCCCGGTTGGAAGGAATCTGTTCCATGGTGATGGCGATTTCCTTCATGGCATCGGCGAAGTTGGTCATGTCTGTCAGCAGCACCAGCACGCGTTTGCCTTGCAGGGCGAATTGTTCGGCGACGGCGAGGCAGGCATCGGGCACGAGCAAGCATTCCACGACGGGGTCGGCGGCGGTATGGACGAACATGACACTGCGCGACAGGGCACCGGATTCCTCGAGGGTATCGCGGAAGTAGAGGTAGTCATCGTGCTTGAGGCCCATGGAACCCAGGACAATAACATCCACTTCGGCTTGCAGGGCGATGCGGGCGAGCAGTGGGTTGAAGGGCTCGCCGGCGCGGGCAAAGATGGGGAGTTTTTGGGATTCCACGAGGGTGTTGAACACATCGATCATGGGGATGCCGGTACGCACCATATTGCGGGGAATGATGCGCTTGGCGGGATTGACGGAGGGGCCGCCAATGGCGACTTCGCCGCCCTGGAGTTCCGGGCCTTTGTCGCGCGGTTTGCCGGCACCGGTAAAGACGCGTCCGAGCAAGGCATCGGAGAAGGGGATTTGCATGGGGCGTTCGAGGAAGCGTACGCGCGCATCCGTGGCCACACCGCGGGCGCCTGCAAAGACCTGCAGCGAGACTTCCTCGCCATTCAAGCGAATCGTCTGCGCGAGGGAGGTGCCGGTGCGGGATGTGACTTCGGCCAGTTCACGATATTTGACACCTGGTGCCCGCAGGGTGATGACATTTCCGGCAATATTATCGACTTTGTGGTACAATTTATTCATGGGTTGCAACCTCCGCTACCTGTGCGCGTAGCTTTTGCTCGAGCTCCTTGAACGCGTCGTCGTCCATGGCGGCGCGGTTCCAGTCCTTGTGGAGCTGGGTGAGCTGGTGAAAGAAACGGCGGGCCTCCTCCTTGTCCTTGAAGGACATCGGGGTGCGGAGAAAGCCGGCCGTGGTGTTAAATACGGTTTTCTGGCGGTCGGCGTCGGTGGCGGCGTCGACGGGGTCGAAGCCGCTTTGCTGCAGATATACTGCGTCCAGATATTCGCCCTTGAGGTGGATGATAAAATCTTCCATGGCAGTGCCTTCCTCGCCGACGACCTTGATCATCTGGCCGATTTCGGTGCCGCGTTTGAGAATGCCGCGAGCGAATTCGACATCGTCCTCATCGACGACGCTGGGATATTTCGACCAGCTATCGATGGGGTCGATGGCTGGGTAGCGTCGGGCGTCGGAGCGCGCGCGGGAGAGGCCGTGGAAAGCTCCCACAACTTTCAGGGTTGCCTGTGTGACGGGTTCATCGAAGTTACCGCCGGCGGGGCTGACGGTGCCACCGATGGTGACGGATCCGATCGAGCCATCCTTGAGCCGCACGATGCCGCCCCGTTCGTAAAAGCTGGCGATCACCGATTCGAGATAAGCGGGGAATGCTTCCTCGCCGGGAATCTCCTCGAGGCGTCCGGAGGTTTCGCGCAGTGCCTGGGCCCAGCGTGAGGTGGAGTCTGCGAGCAGCAGCACATTCAGGCCCATCTGGCGGTAGTAGCCCGCGAGGGTGATGCCTGTGTATACCGAAGCTTCGCGCGCGGCCACGGGCATGGAGCTCGTATTACAGATGATGACGGTTCGTTCCATCAGGCTTTTGCCGGTGCGCGGGTCGGTGAGTTCGGGGAACTCGCGCAGGGTTTCCACCACTTCACCGGCGCGTTCACCGCAGGCGGCAATAATCACGATGTCGACATCGGCATTACGGCTCGTGAGCTGCTGGAGTACGGTTTTGCCGGCACCGAAGGGTCCCGGGATGCAGTATGTGCCGCCTTTGGCGACGGGGAAGAAGGTATCGACCGAGCGGACTTTGGTAACCAGTGTTTCGGTGGGGCGCAAGCGCTCGGCGTAGGCCTGAATGGGCAATTTCACGGGCCAGCGTTGCATCATGGCAACTTCTTCCTCGTTGCCTTGCGCATCGGTGAGGGTGGCGATGGTCTCGGTGACGGTGTACTCGCCTTGCTCGGCAATGGCGGTCACTTTCCAGGAGCCGCGCATACGGAAGGGGACCATGATGCGATGTTCGAAAATGCCTTCCGGGACGGTGCCTAGTGTTTCGCCAGCGGTCAGGGTATCGCCGTTCTTCGCAACCGGCGCGAAGGTCCATTTTTGCTCGCGTGGCAGCGCATCGAGATAAACGCCGCGTTGCAGAAAGAAGCCGCATTGCTCGGCGAGACGGGGCAAGGGGTTTTGCAGACCATCGTAGATCTGGGTGAGAAGACCGGGGCCGAGTTCGGCGGAGAGCAGTTCGCCGGTGAATTCGACGCGATCGCCAATGCCGAGGCCGGTGGTGTCTTCAAAGACCTGCATATCGGCTTTGGTGCCTCGAATGCGAACCACCTCGCACATCAGGCGCAGATCATCGAGGCAGGCATAGCCCACCTCGTTCTGACTGACCGCGCCTTGGAAGGCGACGGTGATCATGTTGCCGTTAATGCCGGCAATCGTACCAGTGCTTTGATTCATGCGTACCTCAGTTTTGCGTGCCGGACTCGATGCCGGCGGTTTCGGGTTCATGCTGCCGGTTGGTGCCGGCGGGTTCCTGTTCGAATGCTGTGCGGGCTTTTTCCCAGCCCGTCGTCTCATCCATGACCGCCCAGCGTTGTGCAATTTTGCGTTTCAGGGCATAGGCAAGAATGACATTAAATGAAAAGGGATCGGGGCCTTGGATATCTTCGAGTAGTTTCCAGCGCAACTTGTCGAGAGCTTTTTCGCGATCGAGCGGGGTGGGCTGATTCCAGGCCGTTTCGACAGCGTCCTCGATGATGGTGGTATAGCCGCCGTGGGTGCGCATGATGCGGGAGGCATCGATCTGCCGTTTGGCGGCCCGGGTTTGGGCGATGGTATTGCGCAGTTGGATTTCGTGGTCGTTCCAGCGTCTAACAAAGGATTGCGATGTGGCCAGATCCGGATCCGGGGTGGCTTCGGCGGCATAGACCGCCTGCATGTCGCGCGGTCTGAGTTCAGCCTGGCAGCGCGTATGGAATGCTTCTTCGGATATGGGGGTCTGCTCCATCGCAAGTGCGGGCAGACTTGCTATCAAATAATAGTAACTCATGCGGTTTTTTTAAGGGATTCGATGGCGTTTTTTACGATTTCGCCCAATTGTGGTCGTAGCAATTCCATGAAAGCCGCGGTAAGGGGTTCGCCTGTGAAGTCGTGCTCAACCCCTTGATCGCGCAATACGACGGAGAAGCCGGCGACGATACCGCGGCTGGATTTGAGCGTAATGCCCTTGCGCATATCTTCTGCAAAATGCTTCTGGAAGTAGGCGGTGACCTGTTCTTGTTGGGCGGGTGCGAGCAGCACATGAATGTCGGCCGTGTTGTCCTGTTGCACATAGGCCTTGACGACTTCGGCAACCAAGGGTGCCAGCTTGTCATCGGCCAGCGCTTTGGATGTATCTTTCTGCACGAGGTCCGCAAAGGCACGCGCGAGGGCATCGCCCACTGAGAGGATTATATCGCGCGCGGCCTGTTCGATGGCACTGATGCTGCGTTGCTGCATCTTCCCGGCTTCCGCGTCGGCATCAGCTATTTTCCTGGCCGCATCGCTTTCGGCCGTTTTTATGATATCAGCAGCCTTTTGGCGCGCCTTTTCCAGAATCGCTTGCGCCTCTGTTTCGGCCTTATCGAGGCCTTCTGTGCGAATACGATCCAGCAATCCTTGTAGTTCTTCAGCCATTGCAACCATCCTTATATGTACCGGTTTCCCATTTGAAGCGGTTTTTTCTAGAGCAGGCCCCTGTGTCCTGCCGTTTTTCTGCTTGGCGGCCGCGAAATGGCTCCCTCGCAACGCACAAGCTGAACGGAGGCAGAGAATCACAGGCGAGCTCGAAAAGCAAGGCGGTAAATGCCCAAAATCGACTTTCAGTTAATTTTGTCAGCGGACATTTCCGCCTCCCGAGTCGATGAATTGTTGGACGGCCTGCATGCCAGTCACCGCGAATTCCCAGAGCTGGAAGGAACCGGCATACCCAAAACCGATGAGGAGACCGAAGATGACGGCCTTGTGGTAGAAGAGATCCGAGATGGCCAGATAGAGAAACGACCAGCCTGGAATGAAGAGGCACAGAATGCCTTGCATCATATCTTCGGTGAAGGCTTTGAGGACAATGGTGGCATGGAGAGCCAAGACGCCCGCCCAGGCATATTGCATCACGGGTTCGAGCAGCGCGTGATCGAAGAATCCGCCATTGAACGTGAGGTAGGATGCCCCGCCAACGATGACAAAGAGCAAGAATGCGAGTACGGGTTGCGAGAGGATCGGCTTTTTGGTTTTATTTTTGGGATGCAGATCCAGCGGTGCCCTGGTTGTTTCCGGTTCGAGTATTTTTTTGGTTTTGACTTCGCCGGGTTTTTCATCGGGTGCCAGCTCGACGGGCTTCTCTCGTGCCAGTTTGAGTTTATTCTCTTTGGCGGGTCTCACGGGAGGGTGGGCGGCGGTGCTGGCGTCGGATGGGGACGATACCGCCGGCGGTGTCGATTCGTCCAAGTCCTGCGCGGATCCGGCTTTAACCATCGTGCAATTGCACGCGCCACAGAGGATCTTGGTGGGATCGGCAAATTCTGATATCATGCGGGTGATTTGGCATTGACGGCATATATAAGCAATATCAGCCATGGTGTGTATCTCCTCTACGTGCTTGTGTATTTCGTTTCGTTTTGGTAGTAATTTCCACTACATTATGTTCTGCATACGGCTCCATTGCTTGATGTCGCTATGATGAGAAGCCTTGATAAAAGGATCCGAGTTCGTTATAAGCGGTACTTTGATGAAAGATCGAATTCGGGATTGAGATAACAAAAAACAACGCAATAGACAAAACAAATCCATAATGCAGGCGGAATACGGCTGGGGATATTGAAACAATCCTCCGGTCTTCTGCGCGATTGACTCGGATTTAGTAGCGTATGGTTGATCGTGAATTACTAGGAATATTATGACGTATTATCGATTTTATCGGAGCAACCGGGAAAAAGCGCAGATCGGGATCACGGTATCAATCGTATTAGGCTTGTCGATTTTCCGGATGATTGTTGAGGTACAGCCGCAGCTTGAAACGTTCTTTGGGCTGTATACGGAGTTTCCGGTTGCCATCTTTGCTCTCAATAGTCTTTTTTTCTGGTTGTTGGTCTTGCTGTGGCTTGCGTATCGGCGTTGGCGCGAGTCGATTCTTTCCGAGCAGGAGCTGGAGCGCGTGTTGATGAGCATCAGTCCGGATGCGCTGGTTGTGATCAACCGGGAACGGGTGATCACGATGTGTTCCGGGCAGGTGGAGGCGATGTTCCGTCGCGGGGAAAGAGAGTTGCTCGGACAAAAAACGGATATTCTTTACCATGATCGGCGGGTACGCGGGGAGAAGAGGGAAATTGCGTCGCGCCTGGAGGAGTTCGGTTTTCATGTGGGGTATGCCACCGGCAAGCGCAAGGATGGTACGACGTTCCCGCTGGAGGTGATTACGGGCACGATTCGATTCCAGCAGGGGGCGGTGATCTTGTTGCGGGATATTACGGAGCGTTGTCGTATCGAGGATGCCTTGCGGCAGAGCGAAGTCCGTTTTGAGCAATTCATGCGGTTTTTCCCGGGGTTTGCCTTTATCAAGGATCGCGACGGGCGGCGGGTCTACATGAATGACGCGTTTGCGCGCGAGCGCGGTTGGAATATCGAGAACTGTCTTGGTTGCGCGGATGAGGATTTGTACCGGGAGGATTTGGCCTTGCAATACCGTAAGACCGACTTGCAGGTATTGCGTGAGAACAAGGTTGTTCGTTATGTGACGCGGATTGCGGAGCAGGATGGAAAAACGAGTTCGATGTTAACGGTAAAGTTTCCGCTACCGGTTCCGGGTAGCGATGATACCGATGTAATGGTTGCTGGTTTGACGCTGGATATTTCGGAGCAGGAGACTGCGGAGCGGGATCGGATCAAAATCGAGCAGCAAATGCAGCAAGCGCAGAAGCTGGAAAGTCTGGGGGTGCTGGCAGGCGGTATTGCGCATGACTTCAATAATTTGCTAATGGGCATTCTGGGGCATGCCGATCTGGCGCTTGCGCATGCATCCCGTGAGCCGCAGGTGAGTCGGCATGTCGAATCGGTTATTTTATCTTGTCAACGGGCGGCGGAGCTTGCCAACCAATTGCTGGCGTATTCTGGTAAGGGACGCTTTATTCTGGAACCTTCGAATGTGTCGGATCTGGTGTCTGACTTGAGTGGTTTGTTGAAGGTTTCGATATCAAAGAAAGCGGTGTTGTATTTTGATCTGGCGGAATCGTTGCCTGCGATTGAGTGTGATATTACGCAAGTTCGGCAAGTGCTGATGAATTTGATTGTGAATGCTTCCGATGCGCTGGAATCCAAGTCGGGCAATATATCGATCCAAACAGGTGTGAAGCGGTTTGGCGTCGATGATGTGCTGAAGGGGGCGGTGTCTTTTCCCGGGGGAAATCTGGCGCCCGGGGATTATGTATATGTCAGCGTGTCTGACACGGGGGTCGGCATGGATGCGCAAACCAGGCAGAAGATCTTCGATCCCTTTTTCACGACCAAGAAGACGGGGCACGGTTTAGGTTTGGCTGCGGTGCTGGGAATTGTGCGCAGCCATGCAGGCGGGATTGCGATCGATAGTGCGCCTGGCAAGGGTAGTCGTTTTTCGGTGTACTTCCCGTCATCTGGCAAGGCATTGCCAGCCAAGCGGTCGGAACCTGCCGAGCATGATCCCTGGACAGGAGAAGGGTTGGTGCTGCTGGCCGATGATGAGGATACGGTGCGTGAAGTTGCCGCGCTGATGCTGCAAAGTCTGGGATTCAGCGTGATTGCTGTTTCGGATGGTCGGCAGGTACTGCAGAGACTGGAGGAGCGCAAGGATGAGGTTCATGTATTAATTCTTGATGTTACGATGCCCGAGTTGGGGGGGCTCGACGTTTGCCGACTGTTGCGCGCCCAGGGCAATACGATGCCGGTTATTTTGTCCAGTGGCTACAATCAACATGAAGAACATGATGAGTTGCCGGCTGCCGAAAAGGTGTATTTTCTCAAAAAACCGTATCGATTAGCTGCCTTACAAGGGATTATGCGAGAAGTTTTTCCGGATGCGCGGCAATCGAACCCGGAAGTGACGGGCGATGCATAGGATCGGTTGTCTTTTTGGTGGGGCAATGCTTGTGCTGGTTGCCGGCATGGGGGTTGGTGCGGTGCCTGATGACGTTTCGTTTCCGGCTCCGTCTCGTTCGGGTGGCGGCAGTTTATACGCCGCCTTGCAAGGGCGCGTGGATAGCGAACATTTTGAAGCGCGGCTCTTGCATTGGGAGGTCGTCGGGAATCTCTTGTGGGCGGGTAGCGGCGTAAATCAAGTGCATTACGGTTGGCGCACGGTTCCGTTGCTGGGGGCCACTTTTCCGGTTCAGGTGTTTGTTCTAGGGGAAGAGGGGGTGTGGGTCTATGATCCGATCGGTCACAGGCTCCGTGGTCTGGCAAGTGGGGATTTGCGTGCGCTGGTGCAGGTGCCTTCCCGTCCGGTCGACGTGATGCGTATGGTGGACGGAACGCCTTCC
>JBLRXB010000059.1:0-11486 GCA_047920915.1 Kiritimatiellia bacterium | reverse complement strand
TTTTTATCCGTGATTGAATTTTACCCGGTTATGTGATGGAATACGCACACATGGAATGTCTAACAAAGGACCAAACGGGAGAGATCTGGGCATGGTGAAGGTAAAGATCATTGGCGCAACGGGTTATGGCGGCATCGGGCTGATCGAGATTTTATTGCGGCATCCCGAAGTACAGATTGCCTCTCTCATTGCCACTGAAAACATCGGCAAACCTGTCAGCGAATTGTACCCACACCTTACCGGTTATTGCGACCTTCCCATTCAGTCGGCAGATACCGCGACTGATCCAGCCGACATCACGTTCCTATCCACACCTGACCGTGTTGGCATGCAACTGGCCGCTAAAGAGTTAAAAGCAGGTGCCCGCGTCATCGATTTCAGCGGGGATTTCCGCTTTAACACGATCGATGCGTATGCGGACTATGCCGCGCGCATTGGATTACCCACCGAACATACCGCCCCTGCGCTCTTGCCAGAAGCCGTTTACGGACTTACCGAACTCCATCGTGACGCCATTCATCCAGCGACCAAGCTCGTTGGCAACCCCGGCTGTTTTGCCGTCAGTTGTATTCTAGGACTCGCCCCGGCCGTGCACAACAAGTGCATCGAACGGGAAAGCATCATTTGTGACTGCAAAACCGGCGTGTCCGGCGCTGGTAAAAAGCTCAATGCCTCATTCCACTTCGCCGCCCGGCACGAGAATATGAATGCCTACCGTCTCTCGGGCCACCAGCACATCTGTGAGATCGAACGCGAGCTGGGCCACCTGGGCACCGGAACCGATTTGCGCGTCACCTTCACCGCCCAGGCAATCCCCTTGTGCCGGGGCATCATGTCCTGTCTGTATGGAACAGGTACCCATACGTTGCGAGAAAAAGATGTGCGCGAACAATACCGACAATTTTATGCCGATTCGCCCTTTATTCGCGTGCTGCCATCAGATGCCGTCGCCGGAACGGCTCTTGTACGTGGCACCAATCACTGCAACCTGGTGGTTAGTGTCGACGAGCGTTGCAACCGACTCCGTGTCGTAGCCTATATTGACAATCTGATGAAAGGCCAATCTGGCTCTGCCGTCCAGAATATGAACCTGTTGTGTGGCCTGCCAGAGACAACGGGCCTCGCAACAACAGGTATGTATCCGTAACACACATAACCGCAAATCGAAAACAGGAGGACAACATGGAACAAGTGCAATCAGTAATCGGCCCGGATGTCGAAATCACCGGAAATGTAAAATGCGAATCGCATATCCAGCTCAATGGTAAGTTGAACGGCGACTTAACTTGCGGTGGCCTAGCCAGCATTGGCCGCGAATGCGTCTTAAAAGGCAATGTGCAAACCGAAAGCGTCGCCCTGGCAGGCACACTCAATGGCAATATCACCGCCCGTGACAAAATTGACCTTAAAGGATCGGCACGCCTGCATGGCGATATTCGCGCCAAACGCCTCACGGTCGAAGAGGGCGTAACCTTTGTGGGCAAAGTCGACGTAAACCCCACAGGGACCGCCGGCAACAAGAGCGCAGAAGTGAAACCGGCCCCGGATGCCGATCTTCCCAAGGATAGCGCCGAAACGAAGAGTCTATTCCGCAGATAGCCCCTGCGTACGTAAACATACCTTCCAAAGGGTAAAGCATGGGGCGCTCCGATAATAACGGGATGATCGACGGGTATATGGCTGTTCAGTCTGTGCGCCGCAATAGCGGCAAGCAGCACGAACGGGTACGCAGCGATCTGCCCGACACCAGTGCCCCACCCCAACCAGATGCAACAGGAACCACGCCTGTAAGTAAGCCACTTCCGTTTGGTCATACGGCACTCCCCACTCGGCATGAGATTCATTGCTATGCCTGCGGCTACAAGTTCGTCCACACTGGCAAACTTGACCGCGTCTTATGCCCCAAATGCAAAGAGCAGCTCCATACCGGCGATAAAACAATTTGTGGCACCTATACCGGAACCATTCAAACCGTTGGGACGGTCACCATCTTCAGTGGTGCGGTCGTCACCGACTCCCGAATCACGGCCTCAGTCATCCGCATTGCAGGCGCATGCCGCAAAACAACCCTTACCCCCGGCATACGGGTGGAGCTCGAGACGGGGGCCGTCATCGAAACGGCTAGACTGGATACCGTTGATGTTGTTATTCATGCCGACCAGCAGGTCGCGCTGGATACAGAATTATGCTGCAAGACACTGCAGCTCAGAGGCAGTTTGCGGGCCGCCGTCCGTGCCCGCGAAAAAGCCGAAATCAAAACTGGTGCCAGATTTCAAGGGCAACTGCATGCGCCCAGTCTTGTTGTGGAAGAAGGTGCCGCCTTGCGCGCTGAACTTTTCATCAAACCAATATCAGATCAAAACACAGGAGCGGCGGCCTAGCCGACCGGCAGGGAAGGATTTATCGTATGGCGACTCGCAAAGGTTTAGGAAGAGGCTTGGGATCCCTGATTACCGATCGACATGATCCCGAAACGCCGCACGCCCAAGGTCCTGTGCATCCCGCACAAGCGGAGCAGCGTGATAGTATCAAGCATATCGCTGTTGATCGGATCAGCCGTAATCCAAGGCAACCGCGTCAGACGTTCCGCGAAGAAGCACTGGAAGAGCTGGCAGCAAGTATCCGCGAACATGGCGTACTCCAGCCGTTAATGGTGCGAACAAAGCCCGATGGCACCTATGAACTGATTGCCGGCGAGCGCCGACTGCGGGCATCCGGTTTGGCGGGCTTGCAGGAAGTCCCTGTTCACATCGTTGAGGTGTCCGATCTCGAAAGCCTTGAAATTGCCATTATCGAGAATCTCCAGCGCGAGGATCTCAATCCCATCGAGGAAGCAGAAGGATACCGCGAGCTTGCCGCGGAGTTCAAATTGACCCAGGAGGAGATTGCCAGACAAGTGGGACGATCCCGCGCGGCGGTGGCCAACGCGTTGCGCTTGCTTACCCTCGCGGATGATGTGCGCGAATGCCTCAAGAACCAGCGCATATCCACGGGCCATGCCAAAGCCCTGCTGGGCCTGTCGATCCCCCAGGAACAAACCCTGCTGGCAAAGCGCATCATCGCTGAAGACCTCTCCGTGCGCGCCACCGAAAAAATTGTCAAGCGCATCGCCAGCATGCCCTCCCGACCACGCGCGAATAAACCTGATATCCCCACAACACATCTGCGCGTACTCTCCGAAAAACTACACAATCACTTCGGCACAAGCGTCCGTTTGCAGCCCTGCAAAACCTTCGCTAACGGCAAAAAAAGCAAGGGTTCGATTGAAATCGATTTCTTCTCGAACAGCGATCTCGAACGCGTACTCTCTATCATGGGCGTCGAGCTGGAAGATTAGTTTTCTACCAGTCCCCTCTTGCATCAAGCAGCAGATCTGACTAAGATCATATGCACTTTGCGCGTATAGTAGACGCAAGTCGGTGTTGCGGGCAATGCATGCCTGGTGAAGCAACGCCGCCTGATGCGCCCAGACGCCACAAAGGCTACACTTTTGAACCAGCATAAAGGAGCTACATATGCAACCGGACATGGAAAAACTGGAAAAGGAAATCAAACAGCAGGCTTCTGCCGTGGAAGCATTACGACAGGAAGTGCGAAAACTGCTGGTCGGACAGCAACATCTGCTCGAGTCGCTCTTGATCGCTATGATCAGCGATGGCCACATTCTCATCGAGGGTGTACCCGGCCTCGCAAAAACGACCGCCGTCAAAGCACTCGGACAAGCCATGGGACTACCCTTTCAACGGATATCCTTCACGCCGGATCTACTGCCTGCTGACATCGTTGGAACAATGATCTATGATCCGGCAAAATCCTCGTTTCTCCCGCGCAAAGGTCCGGTTTTTACCAATCTTCTACTGGCAGACGAAATCAACCGCGCGCCCGCAAAGGTGCAGTCCGCCTTGCTCGAGGCCATGCAGGAACGCCAAGTCACGATTGGCGACACCACCTACAAATTACCAACTCCCTTTCTCGTACTGGCAACCCAGAATCCGATCGAACAGGAAGGAACCTACCCACTGCCGGAAGCCCAGGTCGACCGCTTCATGCTCATGTGCAAGGTGGGCTACCCATCGAAGACTGAAGAACGTGAAATCATGCACCGATTCGATGGCAAGCAGGTCGAACCCATCCAATCGGTCATGCAACCGGAGCAGATTGCCGCCTGCCGCGCACTCGTCCCAAGGATCTATTGCGACGAGAAGGTCACCGACTACATTCTCGACATTGTCCTGGCCACGCGCAAACCATCGCAGTACGGCATGCCGATCGATCACCAGATCTCGTATGGCGCCTCACCGCGAGCTGGCATCTTCATGCAAATGGCTGCCAGAGCGCGTGCGATGCTATGCGGGCGCGCCTACGTCACCCCCCAGGACGTAAAGGAAATCGCACCGGATGTCCTGCGGCATCGCGTAATCCTTACCTACGAGGCCGAAGCCGAGGAATGCACCAGCGATACGATCATCGCACACATTCTCGCCGAAATCCCCGTTCCCTAACAATACCGCGCATTTTCGGGAGAACTCATGCCACTCGACACAAAAGAACTCATGCGTCAAGTTGCCCGACTGCGCATCATTACGAATCGCCTGGTAGATAACCGCCTCACCGGTGCCTATCACTCCGCCTTCAAGGGACAAGGCATCGAATTTGATGAGGTGCGCGCATATAACTACGGCGATGATGTCCGGTCCATCGACTGGAACGTAACCGCACGTATGGGGCACCCTTACATAAAGCGCTTCGCAGAAGAGCGTGAACTGACAATCCTATTTGTTGTCGATGTTTCCGGATCGCAGATCTTTGGGTCTACTGCGCGCAACAAGGCAGAAACGGCCGCTGAATTAACGTGCCTGCTAGCCCTGTCCGCCGTAAAAAACCAGGACAATGTGGGATTGATCCTGTTCAGCGATCGCATTCGCACCTACATTCCGCCGCGTAAGGGACGCAAGGCCGTTCTACGAATTGTTCGGGAAGTTCTCGCAGCCGAAGAAACCCGCGAGGCCACCAACATCAGGTCTGCCCTTGATTTTCTGGCGCACGTCCAAAAACGGCGGGCCGTGGTCTTTCTGCTATCGGACTTCATCGATAACGGCTACGACGATGCCTTGCGCATCGCTGCCAAACGGCATGATTTGATCTGCTGCCCGATCACAGACCCACACGAACTTGCACTGCCTCCAGCCGGCATTCTCGAACTCGAAGATGCAGAATCAGGCGAACGCTACCTTATTGACACCGCCGACCCGCAGTTTCGGGATGCCTATCGCAAGCAAACATCCGACCGAAACGCAAACCTACTGCGCACGTTCAGGCGCAACCGTATCGATGCCGTGCCCCTCTCCACAGACACGCCGGTGATCGATGCGGTGCGACGCCTCTTCCTGCAGCGCCAAGCCCGACAGAAGAGAGGGTAATGCATGCAAACAACCCTTTTGAAATATACCCGCCGCTTGTTGCTCGCGCTGACGATCATCTGGATCAGCGGTTGCCGCGATTCCGCCCCCTTGAACGAAGAAACCGCGGCTGACATTGTGCACACGATACAGGAACAGGGCATCTCCGTGACCCTGTCGTTGTCGCCCGGGATAATCGACCCGCGGGAAGATGCCCTTTTGACCATCGCCACCCGCTTTCCATCCGGATTGCACCTCGCATTTCCAGAACCAACCGCCGCTCTCGAAGGATTCACGGTGGCCGCGATTCTCTCGCCCCCGGACACGCGCGACCTCGATGGACTCCTTGTACGCGAAACCAGCCTGCGCCTGACACCTGTACCCGGCAGCAACTATCGCATTGCCCCTATGCTCTTCGGGATCCAGGCAGAAGCCAATGACGATGTTCGCTACCTCATCACACCGGCGATCCGTCCCCCCGCACGACGCATGCCGGAAGCAACAGGAACAATTCTCTCAACAAGCCCTGAACCCCTATATATTCCACCTTCCCCCGCTGAAGTCATGCGCTGGACGGCACTTGCCATCACAATCATCATGCTGCTGGCTACAGCTTATTTCGTGGCGACTACACTCCGGCGCCGCATTCAAATCTTACGCATGTCCCCCACGGAAAGAGCCCGCTTTGAACTGGATCGGCTGCTCGCCCAGAATCTCCCGGAACAGGGCAAATACAAAGAGTTCTATTTTGCGATTACGGGCATTATCCGCACCTATATCGAGCGACAACATGGTATTCGTGCACCCGAACTGACGACCCCTGAATTTCTGGCTGCGGCCGCGCAACGCCCCGCCTTCAAACCCGTCGTTGTCGAACGCTTGAAACAATTTCTCGAATCAGCCGATCTTGTCAAATTTGCAGCCTGGATGCCGACGCAGTCAGCCATCGAAGCCACCATCCATACCGCCCGCGATTACCTCGCCGAAGACGAACCGCACCCCGACCAAGGAGGCAACTGATATGCAAGTCGCAAATCCTGCCTGGTTCTGGCTACTCGTTCCAGCCGCACTTGCCTGCTGGCGCATTCTCGCACCCCGCAAACGCCGGGCAATTCCTTTCGCCCAAACACAGGCTTTCCCCGAAAACAAAATGACCTGGCGTATTTTACTGTACCGGGCGGTTCCCTGGTGCTACCCGCTCATTCTCGTTATGCTGATCACGGCTATGGCCCGACCCCGCATCAATCTCTCAACATTCCAGCGCGAAGCCAATGCCATCTCGATCATGGTAGTCGTCGATGTGTCCGGCTCCATGGAAGCACTAGATCTCTCCCGCCAAACACCCGCGGGTATCGATTACCGCACACGGCTCGATGTCGTTAAAGAGGTTTTCAAGGACTTTATTGCCGTCCGACCCGACGACCTGATCGGCCTCATTTCCTTCGGAGGATATGCCAGTGTCCTTTCACCACTCACGATGGACCATCAGGCCATCTTGCAGATTCTCGCGTCCGTGGAGACACCACCCCCCTTCCAGGACCCTACCTCGGGCGCACTTGTCGAGGATGACGAACGGATGACGGCCATTGGTGATGCGCTGGCTTTGGCGGGTGCCCGACTTCGCGAAGCAGAAACACAGACGCGCATTGTCTTGTTATTGAGCGACGGCGTGAACAATGCAGGGATCCTGGAACCGATGCAGGCTGCCAACATTGCCAGGGAACTGGGCCTGCGTGTCTACACCATCGGTGTCGGTACCACAGGATATGCACCCGTGCGTGTCACCGATGCGTCCGGCCGCCAATCCATGCGCAACGCCTATATTGAAATCGACGAACAAACCCTCGCCCAGGTCGCCACCCTGACCGGGGGACTCTACTTCAACAGCCGTGATGAAGACGGCTTGACCCGTGCCCTGTCGGCCATCAATGAACTGGAAACCACACCCGTGCGCCGGCAAATCCTCGAACGCTATAATGAAAAATACCGGGGCCTTTTATTGACAGCGGCAGCCCTGCTGGCCCTCTGTACCCTCATACAAGCAACCACAAAACAAAGAATAATGTAACGACACCATGAGATTTACCTTTGCATATCCTTGGATGCTGTATCTGCTGTGGACCGTCCCGGCATGGACCTTGCTGTTGTACCATCTCCGTGGACAGCGCCACCGCAAACTGACATCCTTTACGGGCACCACCCTCGCCGCCAAACTATTGCCCCCTGCCAAAACACATCTGGAATGGATACAGATCATAAGCATTTCTAGCACTCTGATCCTCCTGCTCATTGCTGCGGCCGGCCCCAGAAGCACACAACGCCGCGAACAGGAGGTGACCATGCGCGGACGCGATGTTGTTATGCTGATCGATGTTTCGCGCTCCATGCTGGCAAACGATGTGCACCCCTCTCGTTTGGTTCGAGCCAAAGCCGACATGCTTGACGTCCTGGATGAATTAGGTGCGGGAGACCGCGTCGCGATCGTAGCCTTCCGACATCGTGCAACCCGCATCACCCCCTTCACGACCGACCAGCGCTTTCTCCGGCAGGCCATCGCGAGCCTCTCCCACTACAGTGCCCCTCCCGGCGAAACCGATATCGCCGCCGGCATCCGCATGGCGTTGCAAGTTTTCGATGACGATAGTCCCGCCCACAAAACCGTTATTCTTATTTCGGATGGCGAGGATTTGGCTCGTGATGCCATCCGGGCCGCCCAGCAAGCCGGACAGCGTCGTATCCCCTTCTTCACCGTGGGTATCGGCAGCCGGACGGGCTCCACGATCCCCGACCCGGATAACCCGCAGGGGATATTTATGCATAATGGTCAACCCATTATCACCCGACTGGAGGATGAAGCACTCATTAGCGTGGCCCGCCTTACGGGTGGCGCATACATTCCCGTCGAAACCGCAGGCTTGGGTGCGGTGACACTCGGGCAGAGAATCCGTGATCATCTGCGCGCCGTGGAAGTACAGGCATACACGACCATTGAGGCATCTGAACATGCCGAGCTGTTCGCATACTTTCTGCTGCCCGCCATCCTGCTGCTATTACTTGCCGGAGCATGTAGCCAGGGGCAGCTGCGCATGCATAAAGCCATACGCATGCTTATCTTGCTGGCAACGGCCACATCCACGCTGGCACAAACCAATGACTTCACAGTACCGCAACAATCACACCGCGCAATTGCCCGACAGGCACAAGGCCGCCACCGAGCCGGCGAAGCCGAAGCTGCCGCAAATCTGTATATCGAGGCAGCCAGCCAAGCCGGTATTCCGCACAACATCCGTGACCGCTATCGCTATAATGCTGCCATTGCCGCATTACAGGCCGGAAATCATCAGATGGCCAGCGATCTGCTGGCCGATCTACCGCCGCTGCATCAAGCCCATCTGGCACGCGCGCTCACACAATTTAAAAGGGGCGCATTGGCACCTGATGGCACCGCCGAGGGCTATCGGAATCGACTCGAACGCTGGCAGGATGCCGCGCGCCTACTGCAGGAACACTGGCAACAAAGCGGCACGGCCGAGGCCGGGGAAGATTTGCAGGCACTCGACAGTATGCTTCCCGCCGCAGCACGCGATGCCAGCGTGGCGGAGGTACTGGAGCGCTATGCCGATTCATCGCCGGAAGCATTGGCGTGGGAGATGCTACAACAGCAACGCGCGCAAGACCAGGCGCAAACACACGCCGATCTGCCACCCGTCGGACCGGACCGCCTGCGCCTTTTCGAAGAACAAGCCCGCAAGCGCAACGAGCTGGCGGAACAATATCTCGCGCTATCCCATAATCTACAGGCGGCCGGGATACCGCCGGAACAGCTTGCCCCTCTTGTGCGCGAATACGAACAACAGGCAAAACAAAGCGAGACGCTCAGGGATATCACCCGGCCAGATCCCGGCCCCGCAGCAGAAGTCGGACACCCGCTGTACAATACCTGGCGCACCATTGGCTCGCCCGAAAGTCTGCTAACTGAATCGGTACGACAACAAGAGTGGCTGGATGCTATTGCGCGCGGCAGCGCAACACAACGGCTCCCGGTTCCCCCAGCCCATCTACAGGCCGAAGCCGGCGCGCTCACCGAGCTTTTTGCCGATCGCTTCCAGCCGCCCCCCGATACCGACGCCGACACCATCGAGCAAATCAATGCCTTGACCGCCAATACAGCACGCCTGCAGCGCCTCGCTGCCGAAATGCTGGCCTTGAACGATCAGGACGGTGCGCGCACGGTGCAAGCCGAGGCTCTGGAAGCATTGCGCCAACTGGCCGAACTGCTTCCTGAACCACCGCCCTCCGAATCGGAGCAACAGCAGCAGGAAGAAGAACAACAACAACAACCCCAGGAAACCGAACCCGATAGCGGCGAGACCGAGGACGAGACAGAAATGCTCCCCGTACCGCAACCGGAGGACCCCGAGGATCAGACGGAAACGCCTGTTGAGCCAGAGGAACAGGATCCCGAGGATGACACCTTTGATCTGGATGGCCTGCTCGAACAAGTAGAACAGCGCGCACAAGAATATCGCGATCGCATCCAGGAACGCGAAGAGCGCAGGCAACGACAGCGCGGAGCGAGGGATTGGTAAACATGAGAGCTTCACGTGCAAAAGCGCATTTCACTTGGTTATGGGATATTCGTGTGACCCACGCCCGCCCCCTCTTCGCCGCCATCCTGGCCGGGATTTTACTGGCACTGCCCGCCCCCATCCTCGCCGAACAGCAGATGCTCCACATGGAGGCCGCCGTCTCCCACAACGAGATCTTTCTCGGCGAAGCCCTCCAGCTCACAATCATGGTGCATGGCTACCAACCCGAATTAGGACAGCCCGACTTGAGCGCGTTGCCTGCTGACATCGAACTCATCGGACAACAAAACCACAGCCAACAGAGTATTCAGATTATAAACGGTGTGCAGCAAGTGACCCGCGTTTCAGGACGCCAGTTCACCTATCGCGTGGTACCCCATCGTTCAGGCAATATGTCGCTTGCCTCCATTAGGCTGACAGGTCCCGATGGGCGCCTCCTACCCATAAATGACAGGCCGATTCTCGTCCGCCCCATTCCCGAACAGGACTACGTGCAAGTATGGGTCGATGCACCGGATCACGTGATTGTCGACGAATCATTCGAGGTAACCCTCTTCCTACGCATACAAAAACCCACCCGGCCTTACCAGGAACATAGTCCGATCCCGCCCGGCACCGCGCCGCACCTATCCATTCCCTACCTGGATCTGCACCCGACCGAAGGCCTCCAAAGCGAGAACATCACCCAACTGCTTCAGCGCATGCTCGTGCAGGAGGGCGAAGCCTTCCAGATTAATAATCGTGCAATCGGTCGCGACCCGTTCGGTGGCATATTCGGCCGTGATCAAGCCGCATTCTTCCGGTTGCCGCGAATAACCGATCCGCAAAATGAGGACTACTACCTGTACGAACTACGCAGTCGCTGGTCTGCCGATCGTGAAGGCGACTACACCTTCGGGCCAGCACGTTTCCGGGGACAGCTCATCACATATGTCTCACCGACCGCACAGGCTGACCAATCGAATATCTATGCCGTTGCCGAGCCCGTAACGGTGCAGGTCCGCAATCCCCCAGCAGCCGGACGCCCCGCAACATTCATCGGAGTAGCGGGCAATCGCTTTGCGGTCCAGACATCACTTGATACCCAGCTCTGCCAGACGGGTGATCCGGTCACCCTCACAATCGAAATCACCGGCGATGGCCCTGCACATCGCATACGCGCTCCCCGAGCCCCTGCACTTGCGCCACTCGAAACGGACTTCCGGTTGCAACCGGAACCCATGCAGAGCGAATCAATCCAAGGCGGCCGTCGGTTCACCTACCTGATTCGCCCACGTCACGCCGGCACGCTGGAGATACCGGCATTGGAGATCGCCTATTTCGACCTGGCGACCCGCACCTACCAAACCATATGGAGTGATCCCATGCCGATCCGGGTAAACCCGTCCGAGGAACTGGAGTTTGAAGCCATCACCGGTTCGGAACGCGGACGCATACGTATCTCCATTACCGCTGCCCCCGGCGACCTACCGCCCGCCCCCTTTGCCTTCCCCCCCGC
>JBLRXB010000058.1:0-11557 GCA_047920915.1 Kiritimatiellia bacterium | reverse complement strand
GAAGAAGCGGAAGTCGAATTCGTCCAGCGTGACGCCTTGTTCGATGTATTGATTGGCTACGATGTGGCGGAACCATTCGGTGGCGGAGTCGCCATATTCTTCGCCAGTTTCCTGGTAGGCGGCCGAGCGCGGCCATACTGAGCTTCTGCCCACGGCTTCGCGATCCATGCTGACGCTAACAATGGCCAAGTGAATTTGCTTGGCTACGTTTCCGGCACGAATGGCACGAGCGCGGTCAAGTGCACCGGAAATGGCGGGGAAGAGGAGGGCTGCGAGGATGCCGATGATGGCGATAACCACGAGCAGTTCGATGAGGGTGAAACCTTTGGTTTGTTGTGAGCGCATTCTTTTCAACATGTTGACTCCTCTTCTTATTCCGATTTGTATGCGGATCTACAGCTTGCGTGAGTGTAAGCAATGATCCTTGACTGGGTACAATACTAGCTTGTTCGATTGTCGGGGGTCAAGTGAAGATTTTACGGTTCTTGGTTCTTGGTTCTTGGTGCGAGGATTGCGTAGTGGTATTTGCGGAGAGCGGAGCCGTCTGCTGCCGTGAAGGAAGCGGTTTGTTCAGGCCGGCCTTATAAACGCTTCAGGGCGAGGAGGTCGGTGCCGGATGGTGTTTGGTAGATGCGGAGGCCGAATTCGGGGATTACGGCGAGGATGTGATCGAAGATATCAGACTGCACGCCTTCGTGTGCAACCCAGCCGGTATCGGCGGTGAAGGCATAAATCTCTAGCGGGATGCCTTGCGGGGTTGGTTGGAGCTGGCGAACGATCTGGATCATGTTTTGTCGGAGTCCGGTATGATTTTTCAGATAGGTTACGAGATAGGCGCGCAAGACACCGATATTGGTTAGATGGCGTCCATTGGCGGGGCTGGCAGGGTCAATGCCCTTGGCTTGATTGTCGGCCTCGATTTCCTGCTGTTTCTGGTCGATGTAATCGGTGATCAATTGCATCCGGCGCAAGTGCTGGATTTCCTCGGGTGCGAGGAAGTGGATGCTGGTCATGTCGAGAAAAATGCTGCGCTTGATACGGCGTCCGCCGGCATCGGTCATGCCGCGCCAGTTTTTAAAGGCTTCCGAGATGAGGGCATAGGTGGGTACAGTGGTGATGGTGCAATCCCAGTTACGGACCTTGACGGTGGTGAGCGTGATTTCGATAACATCGCCATCGGCATTGTATTTGGGCATTTCCAGCCAGTCGCCGACCGAGAGCATGCGATTGGCGGAGAGCTGGATGCCGGCGACAAAGCCCAGAATGGGATCTTTGAAGATGAGCATCAGGACAGCCGTCATGGCGCCGAGTCCACTGACGAGCAACGCTGGGGAGCGGTTCATGAGTGCGGAGACTGCCATGACGAGCGCGACAAGAAACGCGATGAGTTTTGCGATTTGGATGAAGACGCGAATGGGTATTTGTCTGGCAAACAACAGCCGTTGATAGATTTTCTCGACCCCGTCCAAGAGGGTAAAGATAAGGCCGGTTGCGGCGATAATGATCCACAGTTGCGTTAGGGTTGTCATGAGTCCCTGCCAGAGGAATGCTTCTGCCGGGAACCACACGCTGCTGAGCGTTTGGGCCAGAATACCAGCTAACCATATGCTTGCCATACGCAGGATGGGGGTATCAAGCAAGTCGGCATCCCATTTAAAGCGTGTCTTGCGGGCCGTATGGGTGATGTGCGGGGCAACGAAGCGCAACACAAGACCGAGAAAGGCGAATGCCAGAAGCAGGATCGTCGCGGCGGTGAGGGCGGCAGCCAACAGGGAGGGATCTTCCAAGCGTCCCGTTTGTAGCAGGGTAATGTAGATATGGTACATGGTTTCCTCTTTTCTTGTTGGCTGGATTTTTGCCGCCCACCAGGTTTATCCTGATGGAGGTAAACGTTGCGTGGGGGCAAGTTCCCCCTCTCTTCAACTTTCTTCACCACCGGGATAAACCCGGTGGGATCGTTTCCTGTTAGCTTGGGTTACGCGTTTTCGATGATGTGGGCACCGTCGGCGGGATGCATGCGTTGGAGTTCGCAAGTATGGCCGAGTGCTGCCTTTAGCTGTGCATCGAGCGACGCGCAGACTTGATCCAGTTGGCTGGTTTCGACCAGCAGAATGGCACTACCGCCGAAGCCGCCGCCGGAGAGGCGTCCGCCGAGCACACCGGGGGTCTGGCGAGCGGTTTGAATGATGGTGTCGAGGGCCGGGCATGAATTTTCGAAATTGACCATGGAGCTGTGATGGGATTCGAACATGAGGAATCCGAAGTGGTTAATGTCACCGCGTTGCAGTGCTTCGGCGGCATCTTGCACACGGGTGTTTTCGCCGATGACGTGGGCGGCTCTGCGGGCGATGCGTTCGGGTATTTTGGTGTGATGCTCGATCCATTCAGGCATCGAGACATCCCGCAAGGCCGCTACCGGGTGGGGTAATATTTCGGCAAAGGCTTTGGTTGCAGCTTCGCAATCGTTTCGGCGCTCGTTATAGACGCCATCACCAAGGGTGTGGGTAGTGCCGGAGTTGACCAGTAGTAGCGAGGCATTGCTATCGAGCGGCCGCGGGGCGACGTCAAACGAACGGAAATCGATTTCGAGCAGGTGTCCGGCTTTGCCGCACAGGCTGGAGAGCTGATCGAGCAATCCGCAGCGCACGCCGGCAAAGCGGTGTTCGGCCATTTGTCCGATTTTGGCGATGGCGAGTGGTTCCGGATTGATGTTGGCAATGGTACAGATGGCGCGAGCGGTCGCCATGGCGATGGCGGCCGAGCTGGAGAGTCCGCTGCCGCGGGGTACCGTTCCGCAGAATGCGGCTTGCCAGGCAATGGGTTTAGGCATGTGTGCCAATAAACCTTCGTGGACCCCCATGCTGTAGGCTGCCCAAGGTGCATCTGCAATTACGGCGGGGTTGTCAGCGCGAAAGGATATTTCGGCGCCAAAATCGGCGGCGACCAGTCGGCAGGTGTTGCCGGGAATCGGCGCGATGGCAAAGTAGATGCCGCTATCAATTGCTGCGGATAGTACGAAGCCTTCATTGTAGTCGGTATGGTTGCCGAGCACTTCAACGCGTCCGGGTGCAAAGACATTGACCGTTGGCATTGATTGAAAGGCGGTTTGAAACTGCTGCAAGAGTTTCTGTAAAGGTTGCGTGTGCATGTTCATGATTATCCTCTTATGATCGCGAGCAGTTCGTCGCGATGTTTTTGCATATCGGTACGGTTGGATGCTTCGGTGTTGAGGCGGATGAGCGGTTCCGTATTGGAGCAGCGTACATTAAACCACCAATCCGGGTAGTTCACGCTCAGGCCATCAAGCTCGAATTGTTCTGCGTCGGCGTAGCGCATTTTTAGTTTCTGGAGGACCGCCTGCGTGTCCTCGACTTCCGAGTTGATTTCACCGCTGGCAACGTAGCGCTGGATCGGTCGGATGATTTCAGATAGCGGTTTATCGGATGCACTGACAATGTTGGCGATGCGCAGGACGGCGAGTGCGGCACTTTCGGCGAATACATCCTCGAACCGGAAGTAGTAATGCCCGGAGAGTTCGCCGGCGAAGATCGCATCTGTTTCGCGCATTTGCTGTTTGATGAAAGAGTGTCCGACCCTGCACATGATGGGCGTGCCGCCATTTTCGGCGATGATTTCCTTTACGGCGCGGCTGCTGCGAAGGTCATACAGGATGGTGCCTTTTTGCTGCTGTAGCAGGTCTTGTGCAATAAGGGCGGTAATCAGATCCATAGGGATAATGTTACCTTTTTCGTCGGTAAATCCGACGCGATCGGCATCGCCATCGAACGCCACGCCGAAATCATATGTGCCAGCCTGCACATGTGCTTGCAGAGCGGCGTACGTTTCGGATTTGAGGGGGTTGGCTTCGTGATTGGGGAAGGATCCATCGAGGTCATCAAATAGGGGGTCGATTTCGAGAAGGTCACGCAAGACGATCGATTCGATAATTCCCATGCCATTGGCCATATCAGCAGCGATTCGTACGGGGCGCGCGAGAGCGGCCTCGGGGCGGATGTGAGCGGCATATTTTTCCTGAATCGGGTAATTGCGGATTTCGCCTTGTGTGACTGCCGCTGGCGCAAACTGTTTTTGCGTGACGGCCGTTTCGATGTCCTTGATGCCGGTTGCACCGCTTACCGGGACGGCATTACGGAGGCATAATTTACAGCCGTTCCATTCGCCGGTGTTATGTGAAGCGGTGATCATAATGCCTGCATCGGTTTGCAAGTGGCCGGTACCGAAGTAGGTCATCGGTGTCGAGCAGAGTCCGAGATCGTAGACGATGACGCCTTGTCTGGTTAAGCCGGCGGCCATGGCCTCGAAAAGGGGTTGGGAATGGGGTCGCATATCGCGTCCCACGGCAACGGTTTGGGGTTTAAAGCGGTCGGCGAATGCAAGGCCAATATCATAAGCGATGGCCTCGGTAAGATCCTCGCCGTAGATACCGCGAATGTCGTATGCTTTGAAAATGCCTGCCATGGTGCTCCTTGTTGGTGTTACTGAGGTGCAAATACAAATCGGGCAACACGTATAGCATTGGTTGCAGGTGGCGGCAAGAGGCAAGTGGCGCGAGGGAGTGTGACCATATTGACCTGATTGACCTGATTGACGGGTGATTGTCTTCCGTCTGTGGTCTTCGGTCTTTCCTATGTGGTTTCGAGGATGGCGGGGGCGATATCTGTGATAGATGGGCAGTCCGTCATGAGCATGGCTGCTGCAAGGTTTTGGCGGATGTGTTCCATGTGTACGCATACGCCTTGAGCACCTGCTCCGAAGATCTGGTTCTGGCACAGGCGTGAGGGATCGCCGTCGCAGCCCTTATAGACACCGCAAATGCCTTTGCGTTTCAGTTTTGCGGTGCTGCGTACATCTGCGGGGCTCATCGCATTTCTTGTATTATTGCGGGGGTTGCAGATTTTCGTTGAGATCCTTGAGTGTTTGCCGCAAGAGGTTAGCGGAGTGTTCGAGGCCTTGTTGTTCGTCCTCGGGCAATTTACTGGTGATGATGCGCTGGATGCCTTCGCGGCTGACGATACAGGGTACGCTGAGGCATACATGAGAGATGTCGTATTCGCCCTGCAGGCGGCATGATACGGTCAGGACGCTGTGTTCATCGCGTAAGATGGCTCCCGCGATACGCACGAGAGCGAGTCCGATGCCGTAGCAGGTAGAGCCTTTGTAGTCGATGATGTGGTAGGCGGATTTACGCACCTGCTCGACGATTTGTTCACGAATGTATTTCCAGTTCTGGTCCTTGCCGCAAATGGCGCAATACTTATCCATGGGCATGCCGCCAACGTGCGTCATGGACCAAGCGGCAATTTCGCTGTCGCCGTGTTCTCCGAGTATGTAGCCATGCATATTGCGGACATCGACACCGCAGTGCCGGCTGAGCAAGTAACGGAAGCGGGAGCTGTCGAGTACGGTGCCGGAGCCCAGGATACGGGTACGAGGCAGACCGCTGTGCTCTTGTGCCACGTAGGTGAGGATGTCGACCGGATTGCTTACAATCACGATTACGGCGTTGCTGCGCGTCCTGGTTATATCATCCATAATGCTGCGGATGATGGCGGCATTGCGAGCCAAGAGGTTGAGGCGGGATTCGTCGGGGCGCTGCTTGGCGCCGGCCGTAATGACGATCAGGTCGGCATCGGCATAATCCTCGGGTGATCCGGCGTGTATGTTCACAGGGGCAATAAATGGCAGGCCGTGTGACATGTCGAGGGCTTGTCCCTCGGCCAGACCGGGGCGGGCATCGACGAGGGCAATTTCGCTGGCAATGCCGGAGTGTGCGAGGGCATAGGCAAATGATGCCCCGACATCGCCGGCCCCGACGATTACCACTTTACGGGTGTTGGCGCGCTGGCGGGAAGGTATAGATGAGTGCATGATATAATCTCCTTGGGTTGAAGGGGACTACGATAGCGGGGATTTGGCGGATTGTAAACAGGTTTCGGGTGTCGGGCGTCGGGTGTCGAGTGTCGGGGGACGAGAGTGGGAAGATGGAAACCGCAGAAACAGCAAAGAGACGCAGAAGCTGAGCTGGTGGGCTTTGGGCCAGGCTGGAGCCTGGCGTTCCCAGGGTGACCTTATTGACACAATTGACCTGATTGTCGGGTGATTGTTGTCTTCCGTCTATGGTCTGGGTCTCGGTCTTACCATTTGCAGATGGTGCAGGAGCGGCAATCGAGGGTGGCGGGGAGGGGGATGGCTTTGCCGGTGCGTTTAGCCTGCCATGCGGAGAAGTGGTTCATGCCGGCAAGCAGGAGGCCGAGCATGATGAAGCCGCCTGGTGCGAGAATGAGCAGTGTGGCGGGGCTGTTTACGGGCAGCACGAGTCTTGGCAGGCCTGCCCAGATGGTCAATGTGCCGTTGCCGATAAGTTCGCGGCAGCTTCCAAGGATCGCGAGGGCCATTGTGAAGCCGACGCCCATTCCGAGTCCATCCACGATCGATAGCATGGTGGGATGCCGGGAGGCAAAGGCCTCGGCGCGGCCGAGAATGATGCAGTTCACGACGATCAGGGGGATAAAGATGCCGAGAGCCTCATGCAGGTCTGGTACGAATGCGGCCATAATCAGATCCACGATGGTAACGAAAGTTGCAATTACGACGATAAAGCAGGGGATGCGGACTTTTTCGGGGATGAGCTTGCGAATGGATGAAATCACGGCATTGGAGCAAAGCAGAACAAAGGTTGAGGCGAGGCCCATGCCTAGCGCATTTTCCAGCGAGGTTGTTACGGCAAGCGTTGGACACATTCCCAGCACGAGTTTGAGTACGGGGTTTTCCCGCCAGAGGCCTTTGCTAAATGTTTTCCAGAACATGCTTATTTTCTCCCGGTAAGCGTTGCAGAGTGGGTGGCGAATGCGGTGGCAGCCGCTTGGATGGCGTCGGTTACAGCCCGCGAGGAAACGGTCGCTGCTGTGATTTCGTCAATTTCTCCGCCATCCTTGCGTACCTGCCACGCGGTGTCGGCCAGGGATTTGCCGCTAAAGCGCGCTAAAAATCCAGTTTCGGTGATTTTGGCGCCGAGGCCCGGGGTTTCCTTGTGTCCGGGCAGGATTACGAGTCCGGTGGTTGTTCCCTCGGGGTCGATACCCAGCATCATACGGATTTCCCCGCCGTATCCGGCACTCGTTGCGAACGCGACGGCAAAGCCAGCCAGCGTGCCATCGGCTGTTTGCGCGGGGAGAAACCGGTAGGTGGTGCCCGCATGTTCCAGCAGCACCGGATCGAGAATAGTTTCGTGTGGCGGGAGCACTTTGGCGGCGGCGGCGGCCGTCCTGATTTCAGCCACGGCGGCGATGCGCTCGTATGTGGCGCCATTGACGAATGCCAGCAGTGCGCCGGATAGGACGCAGATTATGGTTAGGGATCCGATGAGTTGAAATGATGTTTTCATGCCTTGTGTCCGTAAACCCCTGGTTGGGTGTATTGGTTAATCAGCGGGGTGATTGCATTCATCAGGAGAATGGCGAAGCTGACGCCTTCCGGGTATCCGCCCCAGCGCCGGATGAGCATGGTAATGCATCCGCAGCCGATTCCATAGATGATTTGCCCGCGTTTGGTAAGGGGGGAAGTGGTCATGTCGGTTGCCATGAAGAGAGCCCCGAGCATGAGTCCGCCGGCGAGCAGGTGGAAGGAGACCGGCATGTTGGCGGCGGGATTTACGAGGCGCAGGACCGTGGCGAAGATGGCAACTGTGGCAATGTAGGTTGCGGGGATGTGCCAGGAAATGCAGCGGCGCCAGAGCATATAGGCAGCCCCGAGCAGGAGAGCAAGGGCCGATACTTCGCCGATGCATCCGTCCATATTGCCGACAAAAAAGCGCATCGCCATGGATGCATTCCAATCGAAGGGGATTGCGTTTCCAGCGTCGATGGCCGTTTTAGCCAGATCCAGGGGGGTGGCGGTGGTCGCTCCATCGATCCAGCCCAGTGACATCCAGCGAGCCGGGTTCATGGGGCTATGCCAGCGAGTCATGGATGCCGGGAAAGAGACGAGCAGGGCAACGCGGGCTATCAGGGCGGGGTTGAAAGGATTGTATCCAATGCCGCCGAATACTTGTTTGGCGATGGCAATGGCGATAATACATCCGAAAAGTGCCTGCCAGGTGGGCATGGATGGGGGCAGATTGAAGGCCAGGAGGATGCCGGTGACAACGGCACTGAGGTCATCAATGGCCAGATTGCGTCCCATGAGTTTGCGGCAGGCGGCTTCGGTTGCGACGCAGCCGAGCGTGCAGACGACGATGAGTCGTACGGCATGCCAACCGAAAAAGTAGGTTGAGGCCAGCATGGCTGGGGTCATGGCGATGATGACATCCAGCATGATGCCGCGGACACTGGCCCCGGAGTGGGCATGCGGGGCACTGCTTACTGTAAAAACGGGAATGGCTTCTTCACTCATGCTTTACCTTTAGCGGCTGCCGCCTGACGGCGTTTTACTATGATTTTGGGTTTGGCAAGTTTAAAGTGCTGTACGAGCGGGCGGGCGGAGGGGCATACGAAGGCACAGCAGCCGCACTCGATACAATCGAGAATGTTGAGTGCTTCGGCGCGGTCCAAGTCTCCTCCTTCGACAGTATAGCTGATGGCGGCAGGGATTAGATCCATTGGACAGGCTTCGATACAGCGCCCACATCCGATGCATGGCAATGCGCGATACAGGTGAACACGTTTTTCCTCCAGCAGGACGAGACCCGAGCTTGTTTTGGTTGTGGATACATCCATACTGGGTTGTGCCATTCCCATCATCGGGCCACCGGAAATGACTTTGGCGGCAGGCGTTGCGAGTCCGTCGCAAAACGCGACCAAGTCAGCGTAGGTGGTTCCAATGGGTGCCAGAACATTCTGGGGCTTGTTTACGATGTGTCCGGTAACGGTTGTTACGCGATGTGTCAAGGGCTCGCCGCGTAGGATTGCATTTGCCAGTGCCAGTACGGTACCTACGTTTTCGACGACGCAACCGACATCCATCGGTAGGCCTCCGGAAGGGACCTCGCGTCCGGTTGTGACGGCAATTTGCTGTTTCTCGGCACCTTGTGGATATTCGGTAGGCAGGATACAGACGGTGGCATCAACACCATCTAGCTGGCGCAGCGCGTTTTGCATGGCTTCAATGGCTTCGGGTTTGTTGTCCTCGATCGCGACATGCACAGCTTTTGCCTGTAAAATGTGGCAGATGATGCGGATACCATCTGTGATAGCCTTGCTTTGTTCCACCATGAGGCGATGATCGGCGGTAAGATAAGGTTCGCACTCGGCGCCGTTAATAATGAGGGTATCGATGGGTTTGTCTGCTGGTGGAGAAAGTTTTACGCGGGTGGGAAAACCGGCACCGCCCATGCCGGCGATACCGGCCTCGGCAATTCGAGCGAGTAGTGTTTCTCGCGGTTGTTCGGCCCAGTCCGGAATAGGGGGCATCATTGAGGAGTCTGCGTTTGCGGGGTCGGTTTCGATGATAATGCGCGGTGCCATTGCCCCGGATGGGGTCGGGGCGGTATCCACATCGAGGATCTTGCCGCTAACCGGTGCATGGACGGGTGCCGAAATGAAACCGTTGGCTTCGGCGATACATTGTCCCCGAATGACGGTATCGCCTTTTGCCACAATCGGCTTGGCGGGGGCGCCCAGATGTTGCGCCATCGATACATATAATTTAGCAGGGGTTGGCATGCTGATAATGGGGCAATCGGCCGTTAATCCCTTGAAGTATTGCGGATGAATGCTGCCGCGCAATTTGCGGAGTGCTCGTGTTGTTCTCATTGGTTGGCCTCCGAAGGTGCTGCCGGTACGTTGGGTGTGCCGATATCCACGATGCATTTGCCGGGGCATTTTTCGATGACGGCGGGATCGGTAACCGCGCTGGCATAATTTCGTTGTGCCAGGAAGCCATCCATGGTGAAAGCGGATGCGTCGAGTTTGGTGCAAATCCGGCAACCGATGCAGGCGACCTTGCACGCTTTTTTGGCGATGGGACCCTTGTCTTTCGAGCTGCAGAGCACATGAATGCTCTGGGAAGCTGGCACCATCGCGATAATATTGCGCGGGCAGCTTGCAACGCATGCTTTACATCCGATACAAAGGTCCGGGTGTACAATGGCCAGATTGTTCTTGATTTCGATTGCATCGACCGGGCAGGCGCGGGCGCAGGATCCGTAGCCGAGGCAGCCGTAGCTACAAGACATGTCGCCACCCGCCAATTGGTGTGCGGCGTGGCAATCAATCAAGCCATTATAGGCGTGTCGGTGTCCGGCGTTCTCGGCATCACCATTACAATGGACGATCGCTACCATTTTTTCGAAGGCGGCCGCAACTGCGCCGGTTGCTGCGGCCAGTGCTTCCAGCACTTCGGTGCCGCCCGGGGCACAGCGATCGATGCCGATTTCTTCAGCCGCCATGGCCTTGGCGTAGTCCGAGCAGCCCGCAAAACCGCACGCACCGCAATTGATGCCCGGGAGCAATTTTTCGAGTTCAGCCACGCGGGGGTTTTGCTGTACGGCGAAGACATGCGCCGCAATGGCGAGAGCCGATGCACAAATCATGGCGATGCCGCCAATCACACCAGCTGTTACTAGAATTGATATAATATCCACGTTATTTCACCATGTTGGCAAAGCCCATAAAGGCTAGACTCAGTAATCCTGCCGTGATTAGTGCAATCGCGACACCTTGAAATGCTCTGGGCGGATTCGCCAAATCGATTTTTTCGCGCAAGCCCGTAAAAATGATTAAAGCGAGCGAAAATCCGAGCGCGGCAGCAAATCCGAAAACAACGGCTTTTACAAAGGGATACTGGAGCTGCACATTAAGGACAGCGACGCCCATGACGGCGCAGTTGGTTGTGATAAGCGGGAGAAAAATGCCCAGGGAGGCATGCATTCGCGGAAGGGTCTTTTTCAGCGCGAGTTCCACCAGTTGCACGAAAGAGGCGATAACCAGAATGAAAGCGATGGTTTGCAGATAGGTCAAGTCGATGCCGAAAAGGCCATCGGGATGCAGCAGGAAGTTGTATACAACCCATGTAACTGCGGATGCGGATGTTAATACGAACAGCACGGCGCCGCACATTCCAAGAGCCGTTCCCATTTTGCGGGAAACACCGAGGAAGGGGCAGATGCCCAGAAAACGCGTTAGAACGAAATTATTAACCAGAACGGCACTGATGATGAGCAGTATGTAACCGGTCATTCTTGATTCCCTATCCTGTTATACTCATGCCGTGAGGCATAATAGTGAGGCGTATGTAAACGCTGTGACATATTCAAGAGAATACGTTATAGAGATATTGCAACAGGAAACGAAGTCGTTTTTTTTAACAAAGAGCGGATTCGGGAAAAGGTAAAATTCGTGGTATAGAAGGGAGGGTTCGTGTGAATTATCTGGTGACATTTGTGATTGGGGTTTTTCTGGCGCTACAATTAGCGATGAATGGTGCGGCGGGTGCGGCGGCGCAAAACTTCCGGATGGCGAATGGATTGTTCTGGGTGATTGGGGCGGTGACGGCACTTGTCATTGCCGCGACGGGGTATGAGGCCGGGTTTTGGGTGCGC
>JBLRXB010000057.1:0-11642 GCA_047920915.1 Kiritimatiellia bacterium | reverse complement strand
GGGGACGCCCATCTGTACGGGGCTGAGACCTTCATTATCTTCGGGCATGGGATTGGGGTTCTCAAACTCGATCAAGCACCCGGAGATATCGCGCATGGTGTTACCGCGCAAGGTGATTTCAAGGGGAAATTCGCGGTCGAGCAGCCAAATCCGGCCAATGGTGCGGTCGCGCTCGCGGTTATCGATTTCCCCGCGTACGATGCTATCGCCCAATCTCCAGCCCAAAGGATCTACTTCTTGCTCTTGCATGGCACCATTGTATGAGAAAATGTACATGCTGAAAAGCACATAAAAATCAGACGGAAGAGGGAAGACAGGATGATTTTGTGACAGGATAATAGCTGGCGGTCAACGCTTACTAAGCACACCTATGTCTTTGGTCTTCGGTCTTTGGTCTTCAGTCTGTATTCGGTGGTCTGATTTCAGACGAGGTCGCAGGCGTCGGGGGGCATCCAGTGGGCGTCTTTGCCGTCCCATTTTACGTTGCATCCGATGGGATTGGTTACGGGTAGGCGTGCGGGCTTGCCGGCGAGTATGTCGTCGAGGGCCTGCTCGAGGTTGTTGACGGTGATTTTGGTGGCATCGCGCGGCGCGTCGACGGCGCGTCCGGTGTAAACGAGTTTGCGGGCTTTATCGAATACGTAGAAGTGGGGGGTGCGTAGGGCGCCGTACGTGCGGGC
Organism: Kiritimatiellia bacterium; assembly: GCA_047920915.1. Lineage (GTDB taxonomy): Bacteria > Verrucomicrobiota > Kiritimatiellia > UBA8416 > UBA8416 > T3Sed10-140. Next base: position 10,962 of record JBLRXB010000057.1, on the reverse strand, counting down.
AACGTCTTGTGTGGCGTCGTAGAGGTAGGTCCAGGGAAACTTTTGCTGTTCCATGCGGCTTACCATGTGGTCGAAATCGTCCTCGGGGTACGTATTCGGGCTGTTGGAGTTGATGCCAACGAACTGCACCCCCTTCGATGCGTATGCATCGGCCGTTGCGCGTGTGACCTCATCGGATCCGATGACGTAGGGGCAGTGGTTGCAGGTGAAGAAAAGCACCAGCACGTCTGCTGCGGAAAAATCTGCCAGCGTGTAGGTTTTGCCGTCGGTTGCGGGCAGGGTGAAATCGGGTGCGGTATCGCCAATTTGCAAGGTAAATGACATGTTAACTCCTTTGTTTGTTTTGTATGTATCGTATTACTATGCCGTACCTGACAAGGAAGGTCAAATTCAGTATCGATTTTGTTGTGCGGTTCCGTTTAGGATGGCGGCGGTTACCTGGAGAGTTGTGTGTGGGAGCATGGCACCGTATTTCCCTGCATGCTCACACACGTACCCACATACATCTTCGAAAACGGGGAAGTTACAGACTAGGGGGGGATTTTGCGGGAAGAGGGTAGAATAAATCGTGGTGCGTGCGCGCCAGCGTGGCTGGTTTCGTTGCCGCATTGCATGCAGGATGCCGTGGCGCGGGGAGCTTGTTCGCTGCCTGATGGTGTAGCGTTTGGCGCTGATCCTGCAGGAAAGCCTCTGGGGTCTGGCGGCGGTACGGTGCATTTGCTGCAGACGGCGGCACAGGCTGCTGGGGTTTCGTTGTCGGATTGGCTCCGGAGTCGTTGTAGTGTGGTGTTGCATGGCGGCGGCCAAAGTCGCCGTTTGCCTGCCTATGCGGCCGTGGGGAAGCCGTTTATTCCGGTTCCCGTATTCCGATGGGCAGCGGGGCAGCGCCTGGATCAGACGCTGTTTGATTTGCAGCGCGATTTTGTTGAGTCGCTGCTGGCCAAGGCTTCGCCTGACACGCAACTTGTGATTGCCAGTGGTGATGTGTTGCTGCAGGGGCTGGAGGATATTCCGGTATTGCCGGATGCGGATGTCGTCATGGTGGGGATGCATGCCCGGCCGGAGGATGCCTGTCGGTTCGGGGTCTTGTTCTGCGATCGGCAGGACCCTGCAAAATTACGGTTTTTTTTGCAAAAGCCATCGGCTGATGCGATTCGCAAGGATTCCGAACAATTTTGCTATTTTGTGGATTGCGGGCTCTGGTTGCTGCGGGAGAAGGCTGTTACGGCATTGCTGGATGCGTGTGGGTTGCATGCGGCCGATGGCGAGGTACAACCGTTTGATTTATATGGGGCGTGGGGCCCTTGTTTCGGAGATGCCGCAACGTGTACGAGCGAACGCGTGAAAGAATTATCGGTGGCGGTAGCCGCGGTTCCCGGGGGTACCTTTCACCATTTTGGCCGAACGTCGGATGTGATCGATGCGGTGTACGAACTGCAGAATCCATCCCATGCGTTCGGGCAGATGCAGGCGCGTTATCATGCCCCGCATCCGCGCCAGTTTGTGCAGAACGCACAATTTGCCCATCCGCTCGGGTTGGATCAGCAGGCGTGTATCTGGATTGAGAATGCTTGTGTGCCGCAGTCTTGGGATATTCATGATCACCATATGATCACGAACATCCCGGACAATGATTGGTCCGTGTCCTTACCTTCCGGGATTTGTCTGGATATGCCTCCGTTGATAGATGGTGGTCGGGCCTTGCGATTGTATGGAATGGATGATGCTTTTCGTGGCAAGCTTGCCGAGGCGATCTGGCTGGGGCAACCGTTGTCGTGCTGGCTGGAGCAGCGCGATATCAGGTTTGCGGAGGCGGGGTTGGATCCCGAGGCGGATATGCTGGATGCTGCTGTTTTTCCCGTGATCAAAGAAGGGGATGCGGTTGCATCCTTGCTAACATGGATGCTTGATGCGGCAGCGGATCCGAATGGCAAAGCGTTATGGTTGCAGATGCCGCGTGTCTCGGCGGCTGATTTGCTGGCGCGGGTAGATGCCGGGGAGCTGGTTGGGGAACGGTGCCAGCGATTGTATGCGATTTTGCCGGTTTTGGCGCGGCGTTATGCCGACAACATGTTTTTCCGGTTGGATTTGATGCATTTCAGTGCGTCCTGGTTGGAGGCTGGCTTGCCGGCGGCACAGTTGCCGGCGATGTCTTCGGGTGTGCCTGCTTTACAGCGTATGCATGGTCATATGCTGCGGGCGCAAGTTGAGCAGCGGTATGGTAATCGCGCAGCAGCGCAGGCGGCCGAGCAAGAGGCCTTTGCGACGTTGCGCGCGGATGTCTTGCAGCCGGTGCTGGATGCCAAGGTTCAACCGGAGTGCCAGTTGCTGGAGGACCAGATTGTGTGGGGTCGGAGCCCGGTACGCGTGGATCTTGCCGGTGGTTGGACTGATACGCCACCTTACTGTCTGGAAAATGGGGGCAGTGTTTTGAATGTTGCCCTGCATTTGAATGGCCAGCCACCCATACAGGTTTTCGCACGCTTGTTATCGGAGCCGAAGCTGATAATTCGCTCCATCGATCTGGGATTATCCGAGGAGCTGCACGATTTTGCGGATGTAGAGAATTATCATGTGTTAGGTAGTGGATTTGCGGTGGCCCGTGCGGCGTTTGCCTTAGCAGGCTTTGCGCCTGCATTTTGTGCCGAGCGTTATGATTCGCTGGAATGTCAGCTCCAGGCATTTGGTGGTGGTATTGAGTTAAGTATGCTGGCGGCAGTGCCGAAGGGATCGGGATTGGGCACGAGCAGCATTCTGGCGGCGACGTTGCTGGGGGTGCTGGGGAATCTGGCTGGACTGGGATGGGATAAACCCGAGATTTCGCGGCGAACGCTGGCACTCGAGCAAATGTTGACGAGTGGTGGGGGGTGGCAGGATCAGATTGGTGGTATCTATGGCGGTGTCAAGCTAATCGAGACCACACCTGGTTTGGTGCAGGAGCCTGTCTTGCGCTGGGCGCCCACGACCTTTTTTGACCAGCCCGAGATGCAGTCGTGCATGCTGCTGTATTATACCGGAATCACACGGGTGGCGCGCAATATTTTAAGTGAAATTGTGCGAGGATTGTTTTTGAACCGTCGGGAGCATATTGAGGTGATTCGGGAAATTGGTTTGCATGCGCACCATTTTTATCAGGCGTTGCTGCAGCAAGATGCGGCGGCATTCGCGGAAGGTCTGCGTGAGAGCTGGCGATTGAATCAATTGCTGGATGCAGGAACGAATGTCGCGGAAATTGCGGGCATGATTACGGCTTGCGGTTCGGCGCTGGCGGGGTGCAAGCTTGCAGGGGCCGGCGGCGGTGGGTTCTTGTTGATGCAGGCGCGGGATGCGGATGCGGCCAAGTGGATTCGCTGTTATTTGGGCGAAAACCCTTTGAATCGTCGGGCCCGGTTTGTGGATTGGACCGTTTCGACGGATGGGCTGCAGATTACCAGGAGCTAGTGGGGAGACAGACTGCAGACCGGAAGTCGAGGGTCGGAGGACGGACGTGACAGAAGACCGAAGACGGATGATTTTTTGACAGGATGATTGCCGGTGCAAGACGTAAGCCGAAAGACAGAGGGATAGGCAAAATCAGGCTTTGTCGGTCTCGGAATCGCGGCTTTGGCAAGTGCATGCATTGCCTCCCGGTCTTCCGTCGCGCGTTTTCAGTCTGAGAAGAGGGAATGTATGTTGCGAGGTGTGCATAGGTGGGGGCTGGGCTACTTGCGGCAGCGGTTGCGCGTCATGCGTGTGGCGCGGCCCCGGCATTTGGTGTTTTGCGTGGCAGATCATTTTGAGCCGTTTCGTCGTACGATACTTCCGGATGGATCGGTCACGGGCGGCCTGGATCAGGAAACAGCTATGCGGCGGGTGAAGGATTGGTGCAGGGCCTACAAACACACGGTGTTGGATGTGCGGGATGATGACGGGCACAGGCCCACGCACACGTTTTTTTATCCGTGGGACGAATATGATCCGAAGGTTGTGGATTTGATCGGCATGTTTTGCGGGCAAGGTTTTGGTGAGGTAGAGGTGCATTTGCATCATCGCGCGGATACGGCAGAGAAATTGCGGACGTGTTTGCAGGCATGCTGCGCAACCTATGCATCCGAGCACGGGTTGCTCGGGCGTCATCAGGGTACGGCCGGGTTTGTCTTTGTGCATGGGAATTGGGCGCTTTGCAATAGTCGGCCGGATGGCGATTGGTGTGGCGTTGGGGCAGAACTGGCCGTGTTGCGTGAATCGGGCTGTTATATGGATTGCACATTTCCTTCGGCTCCGTCGGCGACGCAGCCGGCTTTTGTGAATCAAATCTATTATGGTGGGGACCCAAAGTCGGGGTACTGTGGGCATCGCCTGCTGGTGCCTGTTCGTGTGGGCAAGGATGCACCTCCGGATGGACTGCTGATGGTGCAGGGACCACTGGGATTGAACTGGCGCGAGCGGCGGCGAGGAGGGCTTCCGCGTCTGGAGAATGGGGAAATTACGCAGGGGCATCCGCTAACAAAATCTCGTTTGCGGCATTGGCGCGGACTGCATATACATGTCGAGCAAAAAGCCGACTGGGCTTTTGTTAAATTGCACACGCACGGGTTGGATGCTGCCAGCGAGGATGGCGTGACGGGTGCATCGGCGCGCCTGTTTTATGCGCAGATGCCGTCATGGTGTCGTGAGATCGGAATGCAGTTGCATTACGTATCGGCACGGGAACTTTACAACATTATCAAGGCTGCGGAGGCCGGCAAGACGGGCAGTCCCGGGGATTGGCGCGATTATGTGTATGCGCCCCCGCCGGTGATTGCGCGGTAGCGTGGTGTTTCTGGCGGGCTCATCCGAGGGGTTGCATTTGTGGTGGGGTTGTTGTATAAGACGCGGCTGCGCCAGCCGGATGGCGGATGATGTATCGGTTGTGGTGATGCATCATGTGGTTTATCAACATGACTGTAGAGACAGGTTGTTTGTTCCGGTCGCCTGCTTTTCATTGCAAGGAGGATATTGTGCCTACACGTAAATTGAAGTTCAAAACCGAGTTGAACCAATTGATGGATATTATTATTCATTCGTTGTACTCGCACCGTGAGGTGTTCTTGCGCGAATTGATCAGTAATGCCAGCGATGCGATTGACAAGTTGCGTTATGAGACTCTTACAGACCGTTCGCTGGCCGGGGCTGACACGGCCTGGCAGATCAAGCTGGTGCCGGACAAGGATGCGGGGACGCTGACGATTTCCGACAATGGCATCGGCATGGACGAGGAGACGGTGATTCAGGAGCTAGGCACGATTGCACGTTCGGGCACGAAGGCCTTTCTGGAGCGGATGAAGGAGGGCAAGCATCCTTCGGCGCCCGAGTTGATCGGACAGTTTGGCGTGGGCTTTTACTCCGCATTCATGGTTGCGGAGCGGGTACGTGTGGAGACACTGGCGGCGGGCGAGGGCAAGACCGCGGTTTGCTGGGAATCGACCGGTCAGGGGGATTTTTCGGTTGGTACGGCAAGTCGTGAAGCACATGGCACGGATATTGTGCTCTACTTGCGTGAGGATGCCCGTCAATTCCTGGAAGGTTGGGAGCTGCGCAGCCTGGTCAAGCGTTTCTCGGATTTCGTGGAGCATCCGATTGTGCTTGTGACGACTGAGGAGAAGGATGGAAAGCCGGAAACGAAAGAGGAGACGGTCAATTCCCAGAAGGCCATCTGGTTGCGGTCGAAGGACGAAATCAAGGATGAGGATTATGCCTCGTTCTACAAGCATGTCTCGCATGATTTTGCAGATCCGCTGCATACGATTCACTACAGTGCCGAGGGTGCGTTGGAGTTCAAGGCCCTCTTGTTTTTGCCGGCGCAGCGTCCATTTGATTATTACACGACGGATCCCAAGCCACGGGTACAGCTCTATGTGAATCGTGTGTTTATCACCGATGCCTGCGAGAATCTACTGCCGCAGTACTTGCGTTTTGTGAAGGGCGTTGTGGATAGTTCGGATCTGCCACTGAATGTTTCACGGGAAATGTTGCAGGATAATCCGATGGTTCGCAAGATCGAGAGCAATCTCGTAAAGCGCATTCTGGGCGCACTTGAGGATTTAAAGACCAAGGAGTACGACAAGTACCTGACATTTTTCAAGGCTTTTGGGGCCACTTTGAAAGAAGGGGTTGCGCGCGATTATGCCAACCGGGAAAAGCTGGCGGGCTTGCTGTTGTTCCAGTCTTTGCGCACGGATGATGGCAAATATTTGACGCTGGATGATTACATCAGCCAGATGCCGGAAGATCAGAAGGAAATTTACTATCTTTGTGGAGAACGCATGGGGGCCTTGCGGCAATCACCTTATCTGGAGGTTTTCAAGGACAAGGGGCAGGATGTCTTGTTGCTGGATGAGCCGGTCGACCCGTTCTTTGCCGAATCGATCGGCGAATACAAGGGAAAACATTTCAAGGCGGTGGATCATGGTGCCTTGGCGGACGCGCCTGCGGTTGATGAGGCGCACACCAAAGCGTTTGAGAAGCTGTTGAAATATCTGGGGGATGCAATTGAAGAAGTCAAGGAAGTGCGGCTTTCGAGTCGTTTGCGCGAGAGTGCGGCTTGTCTGGTTGCGGATGAGGGGCAGATGAGTGCGCAGATGGAGCGCTTGATGAAGCAGTTCGGCGGCGAAACGGGGGAGGCCCCGCGTATTCTGGAGCTAAACCCTGATCACGAAGCTGTCAAGGCGGTTCTGGCACTCTTTGAGAAGGATAAGAAATCCGCGGATGTGATTGAGCTTGGTCGGTTATTGCTGGATCAAGCCGTGATTGCAGAAGGATCAAAGATCAAGGATCCCGCCGCCTTTGCCCGGCGCATCAATCTTCTGATTGCCCAGCAGGGTGGCTAGCGCCGGAACGGGGGGCATCCAGGTGGTGCGGAGTAAAAGCTTTTGCGAAGAGCAAACCCCCTGGGTTTATCCCCCGTGGTCAAGGAAGTGGAAAAAAGGCGGCACCAGTGACTTTTTCGCAACGTTTAGCTCCACCGGGATAACCCCGGCAGGCGGTAACGTTACGGGCTACTGCAAGGCGCTGGATTCGATTCTGCCAGTTTGGGGGTCGACCAGTTTGGATAGATAATCCGAGAAGTCGCGCGCGTATTCGGTGTCGAGTCCGGCTTGGATGAGTTGACGGTCGATGACGATCAGGCCATCCGGGCCGACTTCGGCATCGCGCGCACTCTGGTATCTTTCTGATGGATCCGCCGCCAGCATTTTCTTTAGTATACTGACCAGTTCTTTGTTTTCTGCGACATAGGGTGGCAGCAGGTTTTCCAAGGTCTTGGGTATCGAAAGTTTCATTTGCAATAAGGTATTTTCATCTGCATCCGGCGTTGTAAGCGGTTCGCCGCGCAAGAGCTCAAGCGCAATGAGTCCGAGGCTGTACAGGTCTGTCTGCGGAGAGCCCGCCTGCAGGCGATGTGTTTCCGGGGCCATATATTGCGGCGAGCCGAACAGGAAGGAAACCTTTTCGTTCACTCTGACAGCCCGCCCAAAATCGATGATTTTGACGGTTCCAAGCCGGTCGAGCATGACATTGCCGGGTTTCAGGTCGAAGTGCAGGAAGCCGAGATTGTGCAGTTGTTCGAGTCCGCGCAAGATCCCCCGCATGAGGTAGACAACAAACCCCGGCTGCAAGCGTGCCGTTTTGCGATCGAGGCGGAATACACTCTGGCTGAATTTGTTCCATTCGTTGGCTGTGCTGCGCGTCATGGCCACCTGCAGGTTGCGAGCTTGCATGACGTGCACGAGATCGAGTCCATCGATGGATTCCATCTGGACATAGCCGATGCCAAATGTTTCCTCGTAGCTATAGCGCGCGACGAGATTGGGACTCTGACTGCGTTGCATACGTGATATCTGCGCGGCAATGCGGCCCATATCGGTCCAGTATTCTTCGGGGCTGTTGTACAGCACGGGATTGTATATTTTGATGGCATTTTCCGTAATACAGCCCCGGGCTCCCTGGCGGAGTCCCAGGAATACGTGTCCCTGCTGGCCACGGCCGAGCAAGCGTGGTAGCTGGTAAGCCACGGGATAATAGATGTTGCCTGCGTTGAGAATTCCCGCGTAGTTTTTCAGCAAGGTATCGCGAGTAATGGGTTGGGAGAGGCTGGTCACGTCTGGATATGCAGGTGGCTGGCTTTCCCGCAGGGTGCCGCGTTGTTGCACATTCTGGGTTAAATCAAGATGAATGGTAGAATCTTGGGGCATGTGATTGTCTCGCTTGAAAGTGTTGAGGCGATGTGCTTATATGCGGAAAGTGTTTAATGTGCTATGGGCATAAGGTAAAGGTAATTTGTTTGGAGTGGGTTAACGAATGATGAGGAGTGCAGTATGAACCAGTATTTTCCGAATGTGAAGTCGATTGCGTATGAAGGTCCGGATTCGACGAATCCTATGGCCTTCAAGTGGTACAATCCCACAGAGGTTGTCGCGGGAAAGACGATGCGTGAGCTCTTGCGTTTTGGTGTGGCGTACTGGCATACCTTTCGCGGTACGGGGTCTGATCCGTTTGGTGCCGGCACCATGCCGCATCCCTGGTCGCATGCGGCTGACCCTGTAACGGCGGCCGAGCAGACTGTACATGCTGCATTTGAGTTTTTCACCAAGCTCGGGGTGGACTTCTATTGTTTCCATGATCGTGATATAGCCCCGGAAGCCGATACGCTCAAGGAGACCAATGCGATTCTGGATCGGATTTGTGGTCTGGCCAAGGAGAAGCAGGACGAGACGGGCGTGCAGTTGCTGTGGAATACAACGAATGCCTTCAGTCATCCTCGCTTTGCGAATGGGGCCAGCACGAATCCGGATGCGGCCGTATTTGCTTATGCGGCTTCGCAGATCAAGAAGCAGTTGGAGATAGGCAAGGAATTAGGCGCGAAGAACTATGTATTCTGGGGAGGGCGCGAGGGGTATGCCACCTTGTTGAATACGGATATGAAGCGCGAGCAGGAACACTTGGCTCGTTTGTTGCAAATGGCCGTCGATTACGCCAAAAAAATCGGATTTGAAGCACAGTTTTTGATTGAGCCCAAGCCGAAAGAGCCTACTAAGCATCAGTATGATTTTGATTCTGCCACGGTGATCAGTTTTCTGAAATCGCATGGCCTGGATAAGCATTTCAAACTGAATATCGAATGTAATCATGCCACTTTGGCCATGCATTCGTTTGAGCATGATCTTCAGGTTGCTGCCATGCATGGAATGTTGGGTAGTATCGATGCCAATCAGGGTGACCCGATGTTGGGATGGGATACGGATGAGTTCCCGCACAACATACTTGAAGCTGCACTGGCGATGCGGGTGGTGCTGGCGCAAGGTGGTATTGCTCCAGGGGGACTGAACTTCGACGCCAAACTGCGCCGTGAGTCTGTTGATCTGGATGACCTGTTTATTGCACATATTTCAGGGATGGATACCTTTGCGCTTGGGCTGAAGATGGCTGCCAGGATGGCGGAAGACAACTTCCCGGAGACGTTTATACGTAAGCGTTATGCTTCCTATGATGGCGGCATTGGTGCCGATATTGAATCCGGCAAGGCAACCTTTGAAACGCTGGAAGCTTACACATTGGAACATGGGGAGCCGGAAGTGCGCAGTGGCAAGCAGGAGATGCTGGAGGCGATGCTGAACCAGTATTTGTGGAAAGTGCGCTAGCACTGGTGGGGAGATGCACGCTTCAAAAAGGCCATCCTTCGGGGATGGCCTTTTTGTTTTCTAGAAGTCGCGTTTGCGGAGGCTGCGATAGCCGAGCCAAAGCGGGAGGGTGGTTGCCAGTGTGGTGAGCAGGGCCAGCCAGGCGTATACGGCGGTCAGCAAGCGCGTGAATCCGGCTGGTGATAGATTCTGGCTCTGGCGCATATGGAAGAGCACACCAAAGGGCATGATCGTGACAAACATGTAGCAGAGGCACAGGATAATATTCAGCGTGCCGCCAAAGCTGGACACAATGGCCGAGGGATTGTGTTCGTCGAGATCGATGAAGATGGCACCGAGCCCGACAGAAAGTGCGCAAACGGAGAGGCAGACTGCAGCAATGAGGGCGAGTGCGGCCGTTTGAATCAGCGGTTCAAGATTTAGTGAGCGCGTGGAGAGGAAAATCAGGGTGATGCTGACCAATCCAGTTGAGAAAAGGGCGAGTAGGTATTTGGCGGCGAGGATGCGCGGCATGGTTGCGGGGGAAAGTCCGAGCATCCAGAAGCTGTGTCCTTCAAAGCTCAATTGGGGGTAGATGAAGCGTGATCCCATGGAGCTTAAGACGGCTGATACGGCAAAGATGTTTAGAAACGTCATCAGACTTCGCCATTGTTCGGGAAACTGATCGTAGCGGAACAGGCGCAGGTTAGAGAAGTAGAGGCCGAGCAAGCCAAAGAACACGAGCGCCTGGCTCCACTGCGCGGGGTCGCGTAAAAAGGTGCGGATATCCTTATTGATGATGGCACAGACATCGGCGGGGATCAGCCTGCGCAAGATGTGCAGTTTGGTGAGCATGATGGCCTTTCGGCGGGTCGGGCCTGCGGTTCGCGCGCGTTGCCAGGCTGGATAGAAGAGCAAGCCGCCCAGTTGTTCGACGAGCATTGTAGATACGCATGCGGTAGAGGTTAGTAGCGCAAGGAACAGGAGCCCGCGTGGCAGGTGGCCGCGTGTCAGGGACATGATTCCTTCTGACATCCAGAACCCGGGAGAGAGCGGATGGGTTGCCATGCGCATGCCGGGGATCGCCGTTGTCAGATTGAACTGGGCGGAGTCAGTATCGATGGTAGCGCGCGCGAACATGCTGTATGCGAGGATCCCCGAAATCGCGACAGCGACTGCAAAAATACGGAATTTCCCGGGCTTGGGTAGCCAGCGGACCGCGAGTAATACAATGATGGCGCCCAGACTGGCACATAGGAACAGGAACGGAATCGAGAACAGGAAGGTCCAGAGGATAAAGAGCGGATGCAAGGACTGATGCCAGGCG
>JBLRXB010000056.1:0-11770 GCA_047920915.1 Kiritimatiellia bacterium | reverse complement strand
GATTTGGCGATGTCAAACTCCTCGGCGCAATCGGGGCATTCTTTGGCTGGCAGGCGGTTCTGTTCACGATTATCAGCGCATCCTTTAGCGGGACGCTTGTGGGTGTGTTATGCATACTGGCACGACGCAAAGACATGCAAAGCCGCATCCCGTTTGGTCCGTATTTATCGCTAGGTGCGCTCATTTGGCTATTCTGGGGACCCCGGCTATGGAATGCCTACCTGAGCTTGATGGCGATCTAGCGCTTCTCCCAGATTGTAAGTTCGCTGATGGTATGCTGGTGCTTGCGGGCCGTTTCGCGTATGACGAACGGCACCTGCAAGGGTTCACCCACGCGCACAAACTTTTCGGCCAGTATTTCCTGCAAACCTTCCAGGGTAGAGAATGGTTCACCCGCAACGCGAATCCCCCCGATCCACTCTTCCTTCGGTGTGTAGGCCTCATCCCAAGAATACGGAGAGGCGAGCACGAGTAACCCGCCAGCACGAATGCGTCCCGCAATGTCATCAAGGAACTTTCTGGGCGCATAGAGCCGATCAATCAAATTTGCGGCCAGCACCAAATCGTAGTCACGATACAGATCTTTCAGATTACAGGCGTCCGCTTGGAAAAATGAAACACGGTCAGCGTTGGCAGACAATTCGAGATCATCAAGCCGTTGTTCATGGAAAGATTCCAGCTCACCTTCGTCCCGGATCGTGTATCGAATGCGGCCACGCCGTTTCATTTCTTCGCCAATTCGAATAAAGCGTGCCGAGAAGTCCAGACCGGTAACATCTTGAAATCCCCTTGCTAATTCGAAACTGGCGCGCCCTGTCGCACATCCAATGTCCAGTGCGCGTTCAGAACGCTTACCCTGCATGTATCTCAGGCAGATACGCGCGATCTCAGCCGGAAAATTGGGAACATCGAAGTGTTCCGGGCCATAATGCATATCGCAATACATCGCAATCAACGGATCGCTTTCGTATACATCCGGCTCTATTTCCACTGACACATCCGAGACCACATACCGCAATCCGGCATGCTGATAGAAGTGCCGCCGGAATGCGTAGCGGGCATCCAACGTCGCCTCATTCCCCGTTGAGATCCATGATCCGCCCTTGATCAAGTTGTGCTGACTATCAAATGTTGGAGTGGAAAAATCATCATAAAACGGATGCACCCGGAAGCCTTCAAATCCAGTAATGGGTGTCTCTGTCCATTGCCAGACATTACCAATGACATCATAGAAGGGACCGAATGCAAAATGAGTCACAGGGCAACTTGATGCAAAATGCTCCAGATTGATATTTCCTGGTGCCTGTTTCCAATCCGGTTGATCCGCCTGCACATACAGGTTTCGAAAATGAACCCATTCGGCTTCAGTCGGCAACCGCACGGGGAGTCCGGTTTGATCGGCCTTCCAGTTACAAAATGCCTTGGCTTCAAGATAATTGACCTCAACGGGCCAATCCCATGGCATCGCGATTTCACGATCGACCAGACGCAAGCAATAGGCACCATTTTTCTTTCGCCAGAAACGCGGCATTTCGGCTTGCAGATAGCTGCGCCACTTCCAGCCTTCCGCCGTCCACCAGCCTTCCTTGCAGTAACCATTCGGATCTTCCACAAATTGCTTGAATGCAAAATTACTCACAAGGAACTTGCTGGCCTGGAATTCGGATACTTCCGATTCAAATGTTCCATACTCGTTATCCCAACCGTACAGGCGATGATTATGTGGTTTGCCTTGTTGCACGGTACCACCGGCAACGGGAATCAATGTATTATCAGGGGGCATGCCCTGTTCGTTGCAGGGTTCCCAAAGGGGATGCGGTCGTAGCAATTCCAGCGGCAATTGGCGAATGAGAACCGATGACGTTTCCAGATGGATGCGTGCATGCTCGATTCCCATCATAATCACCCACCAAGGGCTATCCCAGTGAATCGGCATTGTCAGGGGCATCGTTTGAATCAAATGATCGACCGTGGCACGGACCGTATCCCGATACTGCTGCACGTCAGCAACAGAGGGCCATTCATAGTGTTCCGCGTTCAAATCGTCCCAGCTCATTTCGTCAACCCCAACCGCGAACATGGATTCGTAATTGGCATTGATGCGCTGGTCGAGGATTTTTGCAAGGTACAATTTGTTACTGTAGAAGACAGCCGTGTGACCAAAATAAAAGATCAGGGGATGGCGCAAGGGATCCGCGCGCCGATAAAAGGCCTCCTCGCAAGCCAGTAGTTCGAGCAGTGCCTCATCCAGATCAAACGTATCATGAAAATATTGGCGAATTTCGGCGCGTTTGGATTCCGTATCCCCGCTAGAGAGGTCAATCGTCCTGGTATGCTTGATGCGCGAATCCTTGTATGTAATTTCCCGGCTCATGCCGCCCCCTTTCTATTTGCCCATGAAAGTCTGGTGCATACTGGCGATCGATTTGGCCAAATCCGCCAAACCTGGATCGCGCGCCCCCATAACAAGCACGGCATCACCAGCCTGAACCACATCCGGGGCACAGGCAGCACGGACTTCATCATAGGTTGCCAGACAATAAACTTCAACCCCTAGTGGCCGCAAGCGTAATGCCAGATCACCAGATTGTACATCTCGCTGCGCGGTACCCCCAACATCATATACCGGCAATAAAAGCAGACGGTTATGCTGGTTGGGCCGATTCGTTTTTGCCAATCGACCGAATACCTTTACCAGATCTGGCATCATACTGCGTAATGGCCCATATCCATGCGGCCGCCACACCACCGATAGAGATTGCGCAAGCGGACGAATCGTTTCGATGGCAGCCTCAATCTTGGCGGGATTATGGGCAAAATCATCGAAGACCAAAATTGTTCCCGATGGGACGCACCGTTCCAGACGACGGCGCACACCGGGAAATGTGGTCAATGCTGCGGCACTCGCCTCACGGGAAACACCCAGACATGCACACAGGCTTGCAGCCGCGATCGCATTTTCGGCATTATGCCGCCCTGGAATGGGCAATTGGTACGCCACACCATCGGATTCAAAACGACAACCAGCAGCATCAGACACGAAACGCTCCAGCTGCCATGGGCCGCGGATACACTGCCCCTGCACCTGCTTCTGAAACGAAGCAAAAAGTGCTTCCGTTTCCTGCATGGAAAAGTGATCGGCGGACTGGTTGGTAATCACCGCCTGCTGCGGCCTGAATCGCAGCAAGGAACGATCGCTTTCATCCAGTTCCAACACCCATAGATCTTGCGTCCCATGCCGCACTTGTCCAGACCGGTTGTCTGCCTCCCACGCCGACACCGCCGCACCATTCACCACGAACGGGTCTCGTCCCCAATGCGAAAGAATCCACCCTACCATCGCCGTCACGGTACTTTTACCGCTTGTACCTGCTATGCCAATGAGCGTGCGGTTTGCGATGAGTCGCGACAACCATTCCGTGCGATGATAAACGCGAACCGACAAAGCCAGCGCGCGCGCAACATCAGGATTGTCTGGTTCAATCGCGGTACTGACAATAACAGCGGCTGTATCTTGCGTTATGGCTGAGCCGTCCTGCGGATACAGCGTGCATCCCGCATGTTGTAACCGGGCAATAACAGCGACGGGGGTCTTTTGATCTACATGCCGGTCACTACCGGTCACGCAAAAGCCACATGCAAGACTGGCTTCCGCTGCGGCGCACATGCCGCTACCGGCCACCCCAACCACATGAACATGCTCTTTACGCAACACGCGCACGCTCCACTCGCACAGCCACACTGCGGGCCCCCGTCAAGGCGCCAGGCTTATCCACACACACTTCCACCCGACCCACTTTGGGCGAATACGACAAAATACGCTGTGCAATTTCATCTGCGAGACGCTCGATCAGGAAGTAGCTGCTTTGATTGCAAAATGCCAGCAGTTGATCCTTAAGAACCTTATAGTCGATCGTATCAGAAATATCGTCGGACCGACAGGCGTCCTGTAAATCAGCATCCATTCGAATATTAAGCACAATTTCTTGTGGATCCACCCGCTCTCGAGGATTGATCCCGATAATACAAACGGCACGCAGATCGCGAATAAATATGCTCTCCATACGGTACGTCCCTTCGTCGATGATTATGTCCACCCCGCGTTCACAACAAGTGCTGCCCGCTATCTACATACAAGACCTGACCGGTGATGCCCTCGGCCTGCAATAAAAACATAACCGCGTTGGCAACGTCCTCGGGCCGCGGACGCTTGGCCAGTACCATCGGACCTGCACGCTCCGCGAGATACGAATCCCCTTCGCCTGGCGGAGGCAGAATCGGACCGGGCGCAACGGCATTTACACGTATGCCAGGCCCCAGCTCCAATGCCGCCATACACGTGGCATCACGCAACATCCGCTTGGATAAGTTGTAGGGCAATGCGCCGGGCTCCACCTTTGTCACGCGGCGGTCCAGAATATTGATAATGGCAGCGTCTGGCCATGCCTCGGTCGCAGCAGCCGTATGATGCATACCATGCAATGTTGCAAATGCCCGCATCAGCGCGATCGGTGCCAGCGCATTTACGCCAAGTTCGTGTGCGAGCACATCCGGGGATGATGCAAGCAGGTTGTCTTTGTGAAAAACCGAAGCGTTGTTAATCAAGATATCGAGTCCCGCTAAGGCGTCCGCAGCACTTGGCACCAGTTGCTGGACATCATCAAGATTCTCCAAATCGGCCTGAACCGAACAGGCTCGTACACCACAAGACACTAGCTGCGCGACTAGCAGTGCTGCTTCAGATGCAGAAGAGCGATAGTGCACGGCGACATCGCATCCCGCGCGCGCCAATGCTTCACAAATGAAACGCCCGATCCGGACGGCGCCCCCCGTTACCAATGCTTTTTTGCCGCTTAGTTGCAAAACATCTCCCATGTACCTTGCGTTACCCAACACGCAGGTAGGATACCGATAAATTCCCACGGACTCAACCCTGATTGATACGAATTCTTGCAACAAACCTGACAGAAAATATGAGAATTGAATTTCCTTTCATTGCCTGACATACTACCGCAAATTGAGATCGGAAAACATCGGAGCAGTAAGATGGCCAAAAGTGATGGGGCAGGTAATTTTGCTAAAATTCTGTTGAAACGAAACGTCGTGGAACCGGAGCAATTAGAGGAAATGCTGCAGGAGTCGGCAAACTCTTCTATGCGACTTGAAAAACTGCTCGTTGAAAAAAAACTAGCCAAACCGGAAGCCATCACACTGGCACTAGCCGAGTATCTCAGCATCTGCCCGATTACACTAAAAAGTTTCACGCCTTCCAGTCAGCTGATAGACTTGATTCCCCAGGAAACACTATCCAGGCGCAAGATCATGCCCATCAGCCTGGTGGGTAAGTCTCTCACGGTGGCTTTTGCCGACCCGTTCGATTTGATGACGGTTGACGAGATCGGCACACTGACCGGGCTGAACATCATGCTCGTCGTGGCACCGGAAAATGAGATTCAAGAGACGTTGCAGCGACTGTCTGCGGATGGAATCCCCGGGCTCGACATGGAAGAGCTCATGCGGAATGAGAGCGATGTTCAAGTCGTGGAAGAATCCAAGGACGACCTGAGTCTGGACGAAATGCTCGAGAAGGCCGAGGGCGCCCCCGTGATTCGAATGGTAAATATGATTCTCGTAGAAGCGCTGCGCATAGGCGCGAGCGACATTCATATTGAACCAATGGAAAAAACGATTCGCCTCCGGTACCGCATCGATGGTGCCTTGGTCGAGAAGCCAGCTCCCCCTAAAGCGTTGCAAGCTGCCATTACATCACGCATAAAAATCATGTCGGATATGGACATTGCCGAACGTCGTGCCCCGCAAGACGGACGCTTCAATATCAAAGCACTAGGCAAGGAAGTCGATTTGCGTGTGAGTGTGCTTCCGACGGTGCACGGCGAGAAAATCGTGATGCGTACGCTCGACAAATCATCGCTTTCCCCAAGCCTTGCGGCACTCGGACTGGATCCGGTTTCCGAACGCTCCATGACATACGCGATTCAACAGCCGCACGGCATTATCCTCGTTACCGGCCCTACCGGCAGCGGTAAAACCACAACCCTTTATTCCTGTTTACAGGACTTGAATAAAGTTGATGTCAATATTATCACTTGCGAAGACCCGGTTGAATATCAGCTTGCCGGGATTAATCAGGTGCAAATCAATGATGATGTAGGATTGTCGTTTTCGGCTGCCCTGCGCTCGATCCTGCGGCAGGATCCCGATGTTGTGCTCGTCGGTGAGATTCGCGATAGAGTCACGGCTGAAATTGCCGTAAAAGCAGCCCTTACGGGGCATCTTGTGCTTAGCACTTTGCATACCAATGACGCGGCGGGTGCGGTTACGCGTCTGATTGACATGGGTATCGAACCCTTCATGCTGGGCTCCGCCCTGATCTGCGCACAAGCACAGCGCTTGTATCGCAAACTTTGCCCGGCCTGCAAGAAGCCGCTGGAGGTAGGACCGGATGTTTTAGAAGTAAACCACATCGATCCTGCCTTGTTTGAAGGGGCAACCATTTATGGACCCGGTTCCTGCCCCCGATGCACCAATGGCTACAAAGGGCGAGGTGCCATCATGGAAGTACTTTTGGTTGATGATGAAATACGGCGTGGTATTCTCTCCGGCATGAACACCGGCGAGATTCGCGAAGCAGGCGTTAAACGCGGCATGGTCACCCTCAAACAAGCGGGGTTAACCCGCGTAAAGAATGGCGTAACGAGTTTAGAGGCGGCTTTGGCCGTTACAGGCGGCGAGTAAACGGGCAATCCGTACAAAAAGGGAAATCATATGAGCCCTCCAGTCAATCAGCAGCGCAATGCAAGAAACCAGGATACCAAGAGCGAAGCCAACCGGCCGAGCACGCAAAAAACCAAAGTGCCCGGGGCGCGAAAAATCGTCAACACCCTTCTGCCTGGATTTTCACGCCAGCTAGCCGCCATGCTTTCAGCCGGCATGCCGATTGTGGCAACGCTGGAGGCACTCCTTGACCAGGCCGATAACCCCAACTTCAAAAACGTGATTGCAGGAATCAAGGCCAACATTGAAAACGGCGCGGCCTTCTCCGAGGCATTGCGAAAATTCCCGACGGTCTTTGATGACCTGTACTGCAATATGGTAAGGGGCGGTGAGATGGGTGGACAACTACCGGAAACCATTGGTCGGTTGGCTGGTTTCCTGGAAGGTTCTGCCAAGCTTCGGCGAAAAGTGAAATCTGCCATGATGTACCCCATCATTGTTTTATGTATCGCTTTGATCATTGCGATTGGCCTTATCACATTCGTAGTTCCCGTATTTGGCGAAATGTTTGATGATTTTGGTGCAGGATTACCTGGCCCAACACAAGTACTCCTCGACATGAGTGTTTTCTTCAAAAAACGCGGTATTTTCCTGCTGATGGGTCTGGCTGGTGCTGCCTTCCTGTTGAAAAA
Source organism: Kiritimatiellia bacterium (assembly GCA_047920915.1). Lineage (GTDB taxonomy): Bacteria > Verrucomicrobiota > Kiritimatiellia > UBA8416 > UBA8416 > T3Sed10-140. The sequence continues at coordinate 4,343 of JBLRXB010000056.1, read as the reverse complement.
ATGGGCCAAAACCGAAAGCGGCGGAATTGCGTTAGACCGCTTTTTCTTGCGGGCACCTGTGATTGGAGACCTGAAAAAGCGCGTGGCCTCTGCACGCTTCGCACGAACATTTGGACAATTGATCCGCAGTGGTGTGCCGATTTTGCAGGCTTTGGAAATTGTTTCGGGTGCAACCGGCAGTGTGATTGCTGGCGGTATCATTGCGCGCGCGGCCAAAGCGGTTGAAGGCGGGGAGCCATTATCCTCAGCCATGGTCAATCAGGATGTCTTCCCGATCCTGCTGGTGCGCATGCTGCAAGCAGGCGAAAAAACGGGTAAGATTGACGAGATGATGGATAATATTGCCGACTTTTACGAAGATGAAGTCGAAACGATGCTAGCCGGTTTAACGTCTCTGCTGGAGCCGTTGCTAATGGTATTCCTCGGTGTCATTATCGGTGGCATCGTTATGTGCATGTTCCTCCCGATCTTCAAGATGGGTGAAATTGTGGGCGGATAATGCCTTTTCGATTTTGAGAATTTGCAAATATGTGACTTGCTATTTGAGAGAAAATAAGGCTATTTTGACTCTTGATTGTTCATATCGAACTACGTTTGGAGATACGAATTATGCCCAGAATCCTACTCGTTGATGATGAACCCAGTATTTTGAGTGTGCTCTGTACGGTGCTGCAAGCCGAAAAATATGATGTCGTCCCCGTAGCAGATGGCTCGAAAGCGATTGCATTACTTACAAACGAGCAATTTGACCTTGTCATTTCTGATATCAGGATGACGCCTGTTGACGGCTTGGAGATCTTGAAAACGGTTCACCGGGAGTGTCCCCAAACGTCCACGATCATGCTGACGGCATATGGCTCCGTTGAAACAGCGATTGAGGCATTGAAATTAGGTGCATTTGACTATGTGACCAAGCCCTTCAAGGTAGACGAACTTCTTATTACCGTGCAGCGCGCACTGGCTTATCGCAATGCAATCACAGAAAATGCAAATCTGAAGGAAAAGCTTCAAACGCGGTATCAATTCGAGAATATCGTGGCCGAGAGTGGGGCCATGAAGAATGTCTGCGATATGATTCGTCGCGTTGCCCCTACCGACACGACGGTACTGATCTATGGCCCCAGTGGCACCGGCAAGGAGTTGATTGCCAAGGCAATCCATGCGCACAGCAGCAGATCCAAAAAAGAGTTTTTCCCGGTCAATTGCGCGGCCTTACCCGAGCCGCTGCTGGAATCAGAAATGTTTGGCCACGTCAAAGGTGCCTTTACTGGTGCCTCATCCGACAAGGTCGGCTTGTTTGAAGCCGCCCATGGCGGCACGATCTTTCTCGATGAAATTGGATCGATGCCACTGAGTATCCAGGGGAAGCTACTGCGGGTGTTGCAGGAACGGGAGATCCGTCGTGTCGGTAGCAACAAGACGGTCAGTGTGGATGCACGCGTACTGGCCGCGACCAACACACCGCTTGAAAGTATGATTCAGGCGGGCACCTTCCGTGAAGATTTATACTACCGATTAAGTGTAATCCCGATCGAGATCGCGCCTCTCAAAGATCGCGCGGAGGATATCTTGCCGCTGGTTTATCATGTGATTCGCAAGGAAACACCCGACGGGCAGGAGCTCCCCGCGCTTACGCCTGAGGCGGGTGCGATCCTCGAACAATACAGCTGGCCGGGGAATGTGCGTGAGCTCGAGAACGCGATCAAGCATGCGATCACGTTTGCTAGTGACAACAAGATCACACCCGATGTGCTGCCACCAAAGATCACGGCCGGCCAAAAAACCGGTGCACCCCCTGCACGTCAGGATCCGATCGATGCATCGCGCTGCAAATCACTCAAATCCTTTTTGCGCGATCAGGAAAAAGAGTACCTCAACAAGGTGCTTACCTCCACCGGCGGCGATAAGGAGCAAGCGGCCAAATCGCTAAAGATCAGCCTTGCCACGCTCTATCGGAAGCTCCCGGAAGAGAGCTGATTATAACGCAGGATTTTTTACAGCAACCATCCGCCGATAATCACTTCTGGCGGAACCGTCGGCTGGAGCGGATCCCAATCCGGCATGTCGGACGGATGGTAAATGTCGCTATGATTCGCAACGTCGGTAAATCCTACAGATATGATTCCGCCTAACACATCGACGTTATTGGCAATGTAAACGTTCACACCGGCATACACCAACCCTGAGATCTGCCCCCTGTTTGCCATGGTTACATTTCCCGTCGCCTGGAGAGCCGGCATCCCCGCAGCATAGGAAATCTGTGAAAAGTTGTTTTCGAGCGTGATATCACCATTTGCCACCAACGTACCTACAAGGGAACTATTGTTGCTGATACGTACATTTCCATTGACATAGACCACGCCATTGCCTGGTGTTGCATTCCAGTTCGATAGCGTCTGACTGCCTTCCAAGTATATGCCACCATTCTGCGCCAGCTCACGATAACTGTCAAAATTGAATTCAGGCAATTCACGTGCGTTCGCATTGGGCACATGTGTACCTTGTAAATCACCAATAGACTCGACTGCTGTTATGGTCGCAGGTGAATCATCGGTCAGCCCCGCAAAAAGATCCCCGTTCTGTGCGCCGTTCGACGATGTAATCTTGGCATTGGAGTGCACATTGCCGCGTATGGTAAAAGCAGCCGTCCGAAACCGCACATCGCCACCCGACAAGATCGCACCATCCAACGCAAACAAGGCGTCATTGCGATTCCGATCCGTGCCCAACAATTCCACAGCGGCCACTCGACTGACACTTCCAAGCGTTCCTTCGCTTCGGATGATCACACCATCGCTCGTTGTACTCATTGCGACCACATGATAGGATCCACCACCAAATGGCGCGGCAGTGGTACTGTCGCGCCAAGCATCATAATCCTCACTGAGACGACCAATCATATCCGCAACACCAGCTTCGGCAATATGCAAGGCCTGGGAACTCAACACGAGCCGACGCATGCGGAAAGTGGCATTCGAGGCCAGCACAGCCATCGCCGCACTCGCGAGCATAAGAACTGCGCATAACAGCATCACAACAACCATAACAGACCCGGCGCATGCGGATGTTTTTTCAAGGTTTTTCATATTGCCCTTCTTTCTTAAGCGCGACTGTTACCGCCCCGTATTTAAAGGCCTCACTTCGATAATTCCAGGCACACGCTCTGTACCGTATGGTCCGTCCCGGAAAATCTCGATCTCCACCTCAACGCCCCTGATGAACGACTGACCATTGACCTCGGCGGTAATAATGCCATAGTCCGGTCCACGCGCTAAATCGACGATCAAGTCCACAATCCCCATCGGGGCCTCCCAGGTGAGGGTTACATCCCGTAGCACCGGTAATTGCGTGTGATCGCCAGCTACTGTGAAAAGTGCCTCGTACTGGATGTAGCGCCCGCCACTGATAGGGCTAATGTCATTGTTGACATTGCTCGAAAGATAATGCGTGGAGGGGTACCATGTGGCATCATGCATATCAGGATAATCCGAACTGCGCACCCGCAAACCAATGAACCCGTTTGCACCATGGTTAACCTCACTCCAGGAAAGATTTTGATAGTTGGGAGAAGGAACCCGCGTGTCAAAAACGCCCGACCGATACACCGCGCTGGATGGCGCACGCACCTCCATGGCCGTCAAGGCAACCACCCTGCTATCAGGCACACCGTCCAGATAAGACAGCACATGGGAAGCATCACCTTGCCAAATAGCAGCATCTGTCATTTGTCCCGGCGGAACATTATCATTGTTGAAAAGTTTCCGTTCCCAGCGGACAATATAACTATCGTCAACATCAATGTTATAAGGGATCCAATCGGTCCATGCACCTGCATTTGCAGGAATTTGGACATGCACGGAACCATTGTTGAACGGTAGCGCCTGCTGGGATCCCGCAACAATAGTTGTGCCGCTCGCACGTCGACCTACCGTTGCATTGCGCACTTGCAAACCATGCGTGCTACCGGCGCGAAACAAGAATCGGACATATGCCCCATTCAGCAAAACAGCGGACGGGACATTGGTGCCTCCATGGATCACATTCAACGTCTCCAATTGCGATACATTAGCCGAAAGGCTCACGCCATCCGTAACATTTTCCGCTTCCCAGCTTCGCCCCGCCTCCATCGCAACCACGACATCCGGTATGTGGGGAGCCTGATTCGTAAAGGACATATCGACCCGGCGCCGGCAATTCAAGGTGATTTCTCCCGTGGGATTATCGAAATTCGTATCATGCCACAGATCATTCTGCACATGGAATGTCAGCCGGCTGCCCGCAGTTCCGGAACTCACGAAATCCGGCGTATAGGTCAATTGGCTTCTGCCACTCCACGATGCACC
>JBLRXB010000055.1:0-11873 GCA_047920915.1 Kiritimatiellia bacterium | reverse complement strand
AGCCCTTGCATGGCTTTTGCGGTTACATCAAAAGGGATGCCCAAGTCGTTGGCAAGCGCACGTACCGCAAACAGGCATTCGGCTGGAGCACCCTGCATTTCGGCCAATACCATCAAGGCGTACTCGACTTGTCGGGGAAGATGAATCATGCAGTAGACCCTAAACATGCACAGGCCCGCTGTCTAGTATTAAATCGGATGCCTGATGGCCTATTTGAATGGCAGTGGCGCTCTTGCCGCCGGAAAATACCTCTGGTGGACAGGGAGGAGCGGGAAAATTTGCTGTTGGCACCCCCACGGGGAATCGAACCCCGCTTTCCAGGATGAGAACCTGATGTCCTAACCGATAGACGATGGGGGCAACAGCTGAATTGCGTGTGGATAGTGCCTTTGCGGGGTACAAATGTCAAGTGTGGATGTGTTTTATCTCGAAATGAGACTGGGAATGTAGCAAAGTACACATTGTTGCCGCAAATGGGATGGAGTGTAAAGGGAGTCTTGAATGATCAATCGCGAAACGGATTATGCTGTTCGAACGGTTCTTTGTCTGGCCAAGCGTGAATCGACCGATGGTGGTGCGTCGATATCCACCGCTGATCTGGCCGGACAAATCGGGGTGCCATATCGGTTTTTGCGTAAAATCGTATTCAAACTTGCGACGTGCGGCGTTTTGCAGAGTCGCCGTGGAAAGGGCGGTGGGTTGGCGTTGGCACGCGCGCCCAAGGATATTTCGCTTTTTGATTTGCTCTGCATTATGGAGCCTGACGCGGTTATTTTGAACCAGTGCATGTCTTCCGATGTACCGGCCTGTTCCCGTAAAGAATACTGTGGATTGCATGGCGTATTGGGACGTATTCAGGACGGATTGCATGGCCAGCTCGCCAGCGTGACGGTCACGGATATGGTGGCCACCGAATTGGGCGCGATGCCAGTCGGTTGATCGGCTTTTTTGGGCCGGCATATTCGCGACGGTAATATTTTACTTGCGATCGTTATCGTTTTGTTTTTATATGCATATAAGTTGATTACAAAAGTAATGATTGTAGTGTGTCGGGTGTTCCCGCTTTACTTATGCTACGCCGAGCGCAGCGGTTTTGGTGGTGGGGCATCTGTTTATTAGGGTGGTAGGGTTATGTTGCAAGTTTCTTCCAAGAGTCGTTACGCGGTACGGATTATGGTGTATTTAGCGCAGCATGCGGCGGGTGCTGTTCCGGCTCGCAAGCAGGACATTGCGGATGGCGAGGAGATATCTGCCGATTACGTTGAGCAGATTTTGATTCGGTTACGCGGTGGTGGTTTAGTAACGAGTCATCGTGGTGCTCGGGGTGGTTTTACGCTGGCAAAGGAGGCGCATCAGATTCGTGTGTTGGATGTACTGGTGGCGGCAGAGGGTCCGTTGCATTTTGTGCCGGAAGATGATTTGACGAGTCAGCATCCCACGGTTGTGGCATCTTGCAGTATGTGGTGTGCGGCCAGGGATACGCTGGCGGAGCAGTTGGCGGGGGTTACGATAGCTGATTTGGCTGAAGCGTCTGATCGGGTTCGTCAGGGAACGCAGTTGATGTATGACATTTAATCCATAACAGGACATGAGGAGGGAAAACGAGATGAGTAGCACAGCGCAGCACGTAGAGACATTGAGTTTGCATGCAGGGCAGGAGCCGGATCCGACAACCGGAGCGCGGGCCGTACCGGTGTACCAGACGACCAGTTATGTTTTCAAGAATTCCGAGCATGCGGCCAATTTATTCGGTCTGCGGGAATTCGGTAATATTTACACGCGTTTGATGAATCCGACCAATGATGTGGTTGAAAAGCGCATAGCCGCATTGGAGGGTGGCGTGGCTGCTCTGACGACATCGAGCGGTATGGCGGCCATTTTTCTGGCGATTCATACCTTATCGTCAGCAGGGGATCATATCATTGCCTCTTCGTCCTTGTATGGTGGCACGGATACGCTGTTTCGTCACACGCTTCCGCGTCTGGGTTTAGCGGTCACGTTTATCGATGAGATTACGCCTGAGAAGGTGACGGCTGCGATCAAACCCAACACGAAGGCGGTTTTCTGGGAGAGTCTGGGGAATCCGAAGGGTGATGTGGCGGATTTGGCAGGGATTGCGGCAGCGGCACATGCGCAGGGTGTGGCGACGATTGTGGACAATACCTTTGCGCCGGTCTTGTGTCGTCCGATTGAGCATGGTGTGGATATTGTGGTGCATTCGCTAACCAAGTGGATTGGCGGTCATGGCACGTCGATCGGTGGTGTGATCGTTGACAGTGGCACGTTCAATTGGGGTTCGGGCCGCTATCCATTGTTTACGGAGCCGGATGCGGCGTATCATGGTCTGGTATACTGGGATGCCTTGCAGAACGTACCGGGTATGGGGAATGTGGCCTTCATTATCCGTGCACGTGTCGATGGTATGCGCAATATCGGGATGTGCGCCAGTCCGTTCAATTCCTTTCTGATTCTGCAGGGGGTGGAAACGCTGCCATTGCGGATTCAGAAGCATTGCGAGAATGCGCTTGCGTTGGCGCAGTGGCTGCAGACGCGTCCGGAAGTGGAATGGGTCTCTTACACTGGTTTGCCGGAGCATGCGCATCATGCGCAAGCCAAGACGTATCTGAAGGGTGGCTTTGGTGCGGTGCTGGGATTCGGCATCAAGGGTGGTGCCGAAGCGGGGGCGAAATTCATTGATTCGGTGAAGCTTGCGAGTCATCTGGCTAATGTAGGTGATGCCAAGACGTTGGTGATACATCCGGCTTCCACAACGCATCAGCAGGTTAGCGAGAAGGATCAGCTTGCGTGCGGGATTACCCCCGAGTTTGTGCGTGTTGCGGTTGGTCTGGAGCATATTGCTGATATCCAGGCTGACTTTGCGCAGGCGCTTGAAGCGGCGGTAGCGTAATACCAATCGTTAAAACGTATCGGCATATATTCAGTAGCCGCGGCCGCGTAGGCCGTGGATGGATGGCAAGAGCGCTAGGAGAGTCATCCACGGTCCCGCCTGCATGCATTACGGCTGGCATGCTGGCGAGCGCGGCCACATAATCTTTCGACATAAGCATGCCGGAAAGTTACCGATACTGGTATCATGCGGGGCAGGCGCGCATGGTGACCTTATTGACCGGATTGACCTTATTGACGGTGGGTCTAATTCGACTGGTTGGATTTCTATTCGGAGGGGGTGTCGGCATGCGCTTGTGCTGCGGTAGCGGTGTGGTAGATGTCGGCGTCGGTTTCGAAGGTGCGGTCGGGGCCTGCTGAGCGAACTTCGGGGCCTGTCGCTGTGAGGGAATAGCGGTAGGGGGTTTTCCAGGGATCGGGTTGGATGAGGTTTACATAGTGTCCGCTCCAGCCGGGTGTTCCGGGATCATGTACGAGTGCGCGAAGTCCCTCTGCTGCGGTGGGAAAGCGGCCGGTATCCGCATGAAAGCGTTCCAGTGCGGTTGTCAGGGCCTGTATTTCCCGGAAGGCGCGTGCGATGGGATCCACTTGTTGTATGGTCTCGGGTGCCGGGCCTGAGAGTTGGCTGGTCAACAGGGAACCGAGCACGATAAACAGGAGGATGATGCCCCCCAGGATGGTGGGGTTTTTGCCGGGCCGGAAATACGGTAGGGTATGTTCCGGCTGGGTGTCATCCAACTGTTTGTTTTTGCGCTTGCGTTTGGGGGCATCGGGAGACTTAGGGGGTATCATGATTTTGCCGCAATGCTGGCATTGTGCGACAGGCGCATGTCCGAGATCCCGGTGACAATAGGCGCAGCGGTATCGTGGCATGATCAGGGGTCGAGGTTTTCGAGTGTACCGGTTTTCATGGACAGGCGGCGATAGTAGCAATTGCGTGGTTCGCCGGCTTGATTCCTGGTGTGGCAGATATTGCCGCGGCGCGGGCGGACGATGTACAGCAGCGAGTTTTGTTCGCAATTGACGCGAATATCGAGGAGTTCGAAGCTTTCGCCCGAGGTTGCGCCTTTTTCCCAGAGTTCATTGCGGGAGGTGCTCCATAGCACGAGCGTGCGTTTCTGGATGGACGTTTCGAGGGCATAGGCATTGGTGTAGGCGACGAGGATGACTTCCTGGGTGTCGGCGTGCTGCACAGCCACCGGAATTACGTCGGGCGAGCTTGCCGCGATCTTGGCGATTTTAGAAAAATCCAATTGCAGGGTTGTGCCTTCTTCCAGTTCTTTGCTCATGAGATTTTTTCCTTACTGGTTGCGGATTTCTGTTACGCGCTATCAGGTTGTCTAAAGTAGCGCAGTGCCAGGCCGGAGGCAAGCGGCAAGTGACACGGCCTGGGAGCCAGTACTTTGGTCTTCAGTCTGTTTGATGGTGGCGTTTGGCGGATTCGACGGTGTTGACCATGAGCATGGTGATGGTCATGGGTCCGACCCCACCGGGGACTGGTGTGAGCAGGGACGCTTTTTGTTGGAGGCCTTCAAAGTCGACATCGCCGACAAGGCGGAAGCCGCTTTTCCGGGTATCGTCCGGAATGCGGTTGACGCCGACGTCGATGACGACAGCACCGTCCTTGATCATATCCGCGGTGAGTGTATTGGGTCTGCCGGCGGCGACGATGATGATATCCGCCTGGCGTGTGAAGGTGGCGATATCCTTGGTGCCAGTGTGGCAGATGGTGACGGTGGCATTGGCGTTGGGTTTTTTCTGGAGCAGCATATTGGCGACGGGTTTGCCGACGATATTGCTGCGGCCAACGACGACCACATGGGAACCGCTGATCTCGACGCCGCTGCGGGCAAGCAACTGGACGACGCCATGTGGGGTGCAGGGCATAAAGCAATCCTGGCCGATCACGAGGCGCCCGACATTACCGGGGGTAAAGCCATCGACATCTTTATCGGGGCTGATCGTGCCGATGACGGCATCCTCGTCGATATGCTTCGGTAAGGGCAACTGCACCAGAATACCATGAATTTTGGGATCGGCATTCATTGCCTGCACTTTGGCGATGAGATCGGCCTGGGTGGTGTCGGCGGGGAGGCGGTTATCGTCAGAATAGATGCCGGCTTCAGCACAGGCTTGTTCCTTGGCGGTGACGTAGGATTTGGAGGCGGGGTCGTCGCCCACGAGGATGACGCCGAGACCGGGGATAATCCCCTGTTCGCGGAGCTGGGTGACTTCCTGCTTGAGTTCCGCGCGCATATCTGCGGCGACTTGTTTGCCATCGATGATTGTTGCTGCCATGGTGCTCCTTTTTCGTGCTGTTTTTTCGGTTAAGCGTAAGCCGTTTGAGTGTGGGCGTTTACGTGTGGGCGTTTACGTGTTTTTAGAATAGGCCGGTGACTTTACCGGTTTTTACGTCGACGTCAATACCGCGGTAGGCGGGATTGGATGCGGTGCCGGGCATGAGCTTGATGGTGCCGGCGACGGGCACGACGAATCCAGCGCCCTTGTAGACGAGGACATCCTGCACGGGGAGTGTCCAGCCACGGGGGCGGCCCTTCTGATCGGGTTCGTGGGAAAGGCTCAAATGGGTCTTTACCATGCAGGTACCCATCTGGCTGGCCTCCGGATCCGCTTCGATTGCTGCGAGTTTGGCTTCGGCTTTGGGAGAGTAGGTGACGCCGTCGGCACCGTAGACCTCCGTTGCAATCTTCTCGATGCGTTCTTTCTGGGACATCGAAAGGTCGTAGAGATGTTGGAATGTGGAGGGTTCCTCGCAGGCAGCCATGACCTTTTCGGCCAGTTCGCGGGCGCCGGCACCCCCTTTTAGCCAATGTTCCGAGACTGCGCAAAATGCCCCATGTTCTTCGGCGATGGCGCGGATGGCGTCAACTTCCGCGGGTGTATCGGTATAGAAGCTGTTGATGCAGACAACCGGACGAATGCCGGCTTTCTTGACGGTTTCAATATGGGCCACGAGGTTTTCGCAGCCTTTGGTTACGAGCTCGACATTTTCCTGGCTGTAGGCCGGGTCGAGTGTGGCCCCGGGTTTCACTGCGGGGCCGCCGCCATGCATTTTGAGGGCGCGAACAGTGGCAACAATGACCACGGCATCTGGTTTCAGACCCGAAAAGCGACATTTCAGGTTCCAGAATTTTTCGAAGCCGATATCGGCGCCGAATCCGCTTTCAGTGACGTGGTAATCGGCGATTTTGGTGCCGACGAGATCGGCGATGATCGAGTTTTGTCCGATGGCGATATTGGCAAATGGGCCGGCATGGACGAGGACGGGTTGTCCTTCGATGGTCTGCACGAGGGTCGGGTTGAGGGCATCGACCATCCAAGCGGTCATCGCGCCATCGACCTCGAGATCGGCGGTGGTGACGGGCTTGCCATCGCGGGAGTAGGCCACGACGATTTTGCCCATACGTTCGCGCATGTCAGCCAGGCTGGTGGTGACGGCGAGGATGGCCATGATTTCGCTGGCCACGGCGATCGTGAATCCGGATTCCATTTCGAGGCCATCCATGTGGCTGCCTTTGCCGATGGTGATAGTACGCAGGGCTTGTGCACAGAAATCGATAATCCATTTGAACTCGACCCGGTCGGGGTCTATGTCCAGGCGGGTGAGTTTGCTTTTGGCGAGGCGCGCATCGTCGTAATTGGCCTCATGTTGCATACGGCTGGTGAGAGCAACCATGCCGAGGTTATGGGCGTTCATGATGGCGTTGATGTCGCCGGTGAGTCCGAGGGAGAAGGGGGCGAGCGGGATGCACTGTGCGAGGCCACCACCGGCAGCCGACCCCTTGACGTTGAAGGTGGGGCCGCCGCTGGGCTGGCGAATGGCGCCGATTACACTTTTGCCTAGTGCACCGAGTCCCTCGACGAGTCCCATGGTGGTGGTGGTTTTGCCCTCACCCAGGGGAGTGGGGGTAATGGCGGTGACATCGATGTATTTGCCACGGGGACGATCCTTGAGGCGCTCGAGCACTTTGGCATAATCGATCTTGCAGAGGTATTTACCCATTGGGATGATTTCATCGTCTTGCAAGCCTGCTTCGCGTGCCAGGTCCGCCATGGGCTTCATGTTCGCTTCGGCCAATTCGGCGATTTGCCAGTCTTTCAGTTTGGTGGGATCAAGTTGCATGGGTTTTCCTTTCGAGGTGCTTGGATTCGGGGTTTGTTTTTCGGTTTTATTCTGATGGCCACGCAGTGGCCAGCGGGCAGAGCGTAAAAGGGCGGTGTTATTTCCAGATGTCCTTGAGGAGGGGGTATTGGGTTTTGAAGCCGAGCAGGGCCAGATAGAGGCCGTATTCGGGGTAGGTCGTGCTGAGTTTCCCGAGGTTCTCGATGGGGTCGTAGGGGGTGTCTTCGGGGATTTCGTAGCCGACGCATTCGGATAGTAAGTGCAGTTTTTTGGACATCCAGGCGTCGATAATGACCGGCACGCCGAATTTCTTGAGGCCGTGCACGATGGGGTCATCGCCGATGACGGGTTGTGTGATGATATATTCGGCACCTGCTTCGAGTTTACGTTCCATACGCTCCATTTCATGCTCGGCGGGCTCATAGGGATTGAAGGCGACCCCGCAACTGAAGGTGTTGGGGTACTCCTTGCGGATGAACTGTAGCAGTTCGATCGAAGTGACGGTATTGCAAGTCATTCCGATGGCATCGGGGGTGAGCTTGGGGAGGCGTTCGCTACCATCGCCGGAAAGTGTCAGTAGGTATTTGACACCCATATCAGCCGCCGTCGTGAGGATTTCGTCGAGGTGTTCGCGTGTGTGAAAGGTATTGAGGTGAATGACGAGTTGCTCCGGTTCTACCGGCAGACCGAGTTCCGGGAGCACTTCGGTCGTTTGGAAGCTGAGGTGCCCCATGGGGTTATCCGTGATGCAGGCGACATAGCCAGCCTCGATGACCTTCGTGTATTTTTCGGCAAATGTTTCGAGGTCTGTCTCGAGTTTCGGGCTGTTCTGCTTGGGGGTAAGAATTTCAATATGGAATATTTTCCGGGCAATGTGGTCCTGCATGGTGCTCTGCTCCCTGTTCCTCTTTTTACGGTTGCTACACGATTGTTACACTTGACACCACACCCGCAACAGCGGATGTGTGATGCCCCGATATATTGCGCGATGGCGTCTGATTCGTATTGTATAAACATGCAATGGTTTGGTATGTATATGCAATATGCCAAGAGATAGCGCCCAATTGATTGACAAGATGCTGGAAACGTTTGGCCGTGTTTCGGGGCATGGTGCCGTGTTTCATGCGGCTGGGGGTGATGGCATGCGGCACAACGGTTATACCTGTGCCTTTTGCCGGTTGGCACTTTCCCACCGGGTAACGCGGGGATTTTGCCGGTATGCCTGTCTGAGTGCGGGCATGCAAACGCTCTCATCGGGGGAACCGCATTATCAGCGTTGCTGGGCGGGGTTGCTTTATGTTGCCGTGGCGATATCTCCACAGGGTACTTATCAGGGGGCGATCGCGGTCGGTGGTTTTGTTGCCGCAGGGGAGTCGGATGAACTTTCCGATCTGGTCGGAGCGCGCTTGGCGGCTGTGCCGGATGTGGATCCAGAACTTTTTTTGCGTCAGTTGGGCTCGGTGCGTGCGATGGTTCCAGCCGAGCTGCGGGGGGTGGGTCAGTTTCTGTTGGAGAGTACGTTTTCGGGCGGTTTGAATTCTGTATTGGCCTTTCAGCGTCGGCATGCCCGCTATGAGCAGCAGCGCAAGATTGCGGATTCACTGGCGATGTTGCGTGATCGTAGCGTCGAGAAAACGGATGTGCTGGGCGACACGTACCGATTGGTTACGTATATGCATCAGCGGGATTATGAAGGTGCGATGCAATTCGTGTCGGATTATCTGGCGCGGTTACTCTTGGTGAGTCAGTGGAATCTGGCGCGCTTGCGAGCACACGTGCGCGTGTTGGTGGCAGTGATCACAAGTCAGGACATTCTGGATGGTGCCGACTGGGCGACGGCGAGCAGTCGGGAGATGCTGTTGTTGTCGCAGATCGAAAAGGCGCGTGATGTAGAGAGTGTCTGTTATGAAGTGGCCGAGTTTGTGCTGGCGCATTTCGGGCGCAGGGGCGGGGAGGATATCCGTGTTTCGCTGGCAGGCAAAGTGATGGGTTGGTTACGGGGGCACTACCATGAACGCGCGACGATTCAGGATGCCGCGCAAGCCATTGGCGCCAGTGTGTCGTCGATCTCGCATCGTCTCCCGCTTGAAACCGGACAGACATTCCGGCAGTTGCGGTTGGCCTTGCGGATTACGGAAGCCAAGCGTTTACTGGCGGAAACCGACATGGAGATCAGTGCCATCGCGGATGCCTGCGGATTTACGGATCAGAGCCATTTTACGAGACATTTCCGGCATGCGATCAACATGACGCCGGGGACCTTTCGCCGGATGCTGCAGGTGGTTGTCTAGCGCAGATGCGAGAGATGATAGGTGCCAACGATACCGAAGACGATGTTGGATAGCCATGCGCCTGCCCACGGGGGGATGGTGCCGCTGGATCCAAGCACGAGACCCAATTGCGCGAGGGCGTAGAAGCCGGCCATCATGCCGATGGCACTAAAGACGGCAGACATCACGCCTTGTCGTGCAGTGCGTGCGCCGGCTGGAATGGCAAAGAGGATGACAATCAAGGAGGCCCAGGGCATGGCAAAATGACTGTGCAGGCTGTAGCGACGCTCCTGCAGGACGCTGTCAGGCATGTTCTTGTTAGCGCGAATGTAATGGAGCATTTCGCGTCCATTCAGGAATTCCCATGGTCGTGCGGCACTGAGGAGCATGGCGGGCGTTTCGCGATAGTCGCGCATTTCGACGATACTGTTCGTATCAAAGCCGAGTGCAGCGGTGCCTCCGATGGGATTGTCGATCTCGCCGAAGCGTTGGATATGTGGACCGTAAAACCACCATTGGCCGTCTAGAAATTCAGCGCGTGGTGCTGTGATGACATGTTCACGCGTGCCGTCCGGGCGTTCCTGTTTTATCTCGACGTGGTGCAGGATATGGGGGCTTTGTGGATCAATGTGGCGCACCTGCCAACTGCGGTTGGCGGTGATATTGATAAAGATACTGGCGTTTTCCGCGCGTATCTTACGCGATTCAAAGTGCGTCGTTTTCATATTCTCGACCCACTCGTTGGCGCGTGGAGCCCAGAATTCGTCCAGTACAGCAGAGAGAAGGCTGAACATAAGACCGACGAAGAGAAAAGGTGTCATCAGCCGGTAAATGCTGATGCCGGTGGCCCGCATGGCGACCAATTCGCTGTTGCGGGTGAGTCCGAAGAGGGTATAGAGCGTTGCGAGCATGAGGGCTGCCGGGATCAGGTAACGCAGCATGGGGGCAAGAACAGAGAGATAAAAGCGCAGGACGATGTACCACGGTGGTCGGGCATCGAGGATGCGGGAGACATCGCCGAATATCTCGCTGATGATGATGATCATCATAAAGCCCCCCAGGCAATAGATAATGGGTGCGATCAGGAGTTTCAGTAAATAGCGATCAATCAGTTTCATAGGTGTGCTGGAATTTGCGCCGTCGTTTCGGGGGATGGGTCCATATTATCGGGGATCGAGCTCAGGTATGTCATGCATTCATACCCTTGTGACCGCGCAGCGTCAAGTCATGGCTTGACTAGGTGCAGGCGATGGGGTAGGTTGCTGGCTCATTTCAGGGGGTCGCCGGCACGCCTCGCCGGCACTGGCACGCGACATTTCCTGTGTATACATGCAAACAATGATAGATGGAGGAAGACGTATGGCAATTCAAATGGGTATCAATGGTTTTGGACGGATCGGTCGTCTGGTTTTTCGTGCGGCAATGGAGAATTCTGCAATTGAGGTTGTGGGGATTAACGATTTGTTTGATTCCAATCAGCTGGCATACATGCTTAAGTATGACACGATTCATGGCGCGTTCGATGGGACCGTTGAGGCGGCGGATGGCGCGTTGATTGTCAATGGCAAGAAGATCCGCCTGACGGCTGAGCGTGACCCGGCGAATTTGAAGTGGGGCGATGTTGGTGCGAAGTATATTTGCGAGTCGACCGGTTTCTTTTTGGATGAGGCTTCGGCAGCAGCTCATTTGAAGGCGGGTGCCGAGCGCGTGGTGATGAGTGCACCGTCGAAGGATAGCACCCCGATGTTTGTGATGGGTGTGAACCACAAGGAATATGCCGGGCAGAAGTTTGTCTCGAATGCATCCTGCACAACGAACTGCCTGGCGCCAGTAGCCAAGGTTTTGCATGATAACTGGGGTATTGCCGAAGGTCTGATGACCACCGTGCATGCTACCACGGCAACCCAGAAGACGGTTGACGGACCGGGCGGCAAGAAGGATTATCGTGGTGGTCGTGCTGCTGCCGGAAACATCATTCCTTCT
The DNA here is from genome assembly GCA_047920915.1 of Kiritimatiellia bacterium. Lineage (GTDB taxonomy): Bacteria > Verrucomicrobiota > Kiritimatiellia > UBA8416 > UBA8416 > T3Sed10-140. The sequence goes on along the minus strand of JBLRXB010000055.1, from coordinate 569 downwards.
TCCACGGGTGCTGCCAAGGCTGTCGGCAAGGTTATTCCTTCCTTGAATGGTAAGCTCACGGGGATGGCTTTCCGCGTTCCGACGTTGAATGTGTCGGTTGTTGACTTGACCGTGAAACTGGAAAAGCCTGCGGGTGCCGACACGGATGCGGCCTATGCGGCGATCAAGGCGGCGATGAAGGCTGCTAGCGAGGGCGATCTCAAGGGTATTCTGGGGTACACGGAAGACGATGTGGTTTCGAGCGACTTCAATCATGAAGTCAGGACATCGGTATTTGATGCCGGTGCCGGCATCATGCTCAACCCCAGCTTTGCCAAGATTGTTTCCTGGTACGATAACGAGTGGGGTTACTCCAACAAATTGCTGGATCTGATTGTGCACATGGATACGGTTGCGTAATCCTTGTTAGTGGGTTGAAATATTGCCTGTACGCCTCTTTTGCGGGGCGTACGGGCGTTTTTGAATGTATACCGTTTACCTATGGAATGATGTTTTCGAGGACTGAATATCCAATATCCAACAAGGAATTTCCAACCGCTCAAGTTTGCGAGTGAAGAGCATGAGAAGTC
>JBLRXB010000054.1:0-11895 GCA_047920915.1 Kiritimatiellia bacterium | reverse complement strand
ACAACCAACAGTTGAAGCGAAGCGAAAACGGGCTTGAGCAGCGCGAAAGCAGTGACCGAAGGGAACGGCAACGAATATCCAATTTCCAATATGGGACTCCCAAACTTGATCGGTTGGATATTCCTTGTTGGATATTGGATATTCGATTCTCAAGTTTCTCCCCCGCATTATCTTGGCCGCCCAAGTACGCACACGGTCTCAGCGCCCGACCGGACGATAGCGCACGCGGTGCGGCTGCCATTTATCGCCCAGCTCGCGCTTGCGCCAATCGCAAAAGGCCGCATAATTGCCCTCAAACCACAGCACCTCACTGTCGCCCTCGAATGCGAGAATGTGCGTGGCAATCCGATCCAGGAACCAGCGATCATGACTGATCACGACGGCACATCCGCCAAACTCGATCAACCCATCCTCCAACGAGCGCAACGTATGTACATCCAGATCGTTGGTCGGCTCATCCAATAGCAACAAATTGCCGCCACGCCTTAGCAATTTAGCCAAATGCACCCGATTACGTTCCCCGCCGGATAGCACCCCTACCTTCTGCTGCTGGTCGCTGCCCTTGATGTTGAACCGCGAGCAGTAAGCCCGGCTGTTCATTGTCGTCCCGCCAATTTCAATCATGTCCTGACCACCGCTGATCTCTTCCCATACCGTTTTCTCGGGATCTAGATCATCCCGCATCTGGTTTACATAGGAAATATCCACGCTGTCGCCAATTTCAATTGCACCAGCCGTAGGGTCTTCCTCTCCTGTAATCATCCGGAACAAGGTCGTTTTACCAGCACCATTACCGCCAATGACTCCCACAATGCCCCCCGGTGGCAGAGAGAAGTTTACATTCTCCATAATGATGCGATCACCATAAACCTTCGTCAGACCGCTGGCATCAACAACTTTTGCTCCGAGACGCCTGCCATGCGGTATGCGAATCGTTAATTCATCTTCACGATTCTCAAAGTCCTGCCCCGCCAGCTCTTCATAGCGCTTCAAGCGCGCTTTGTTTTTTGTCAAACGACTGGACGCATTCATCCGCACCCATTCGAGCTCCTGCGACAAAAGTTTCTTGCGCGAGGCATTGATCTTACCCATTCGCTCGCTTTGTTGCTGCTTCTGGTCGAGCCAGGCCTCATAGTTGCCCTTGTAGGGATACGCCCGACCTGCGTCAAGTTCCAGTATCCATTCCGTAACATTTGTCAAAAAATAGCGATCATGTGTCACCACGATCAACGTACCCGTGAACCGTTTCAAATGCTCTTCTAACCACCCCACAGATTCAGCATCGAGATGGTTGGTCGGTTCATCCAGCAGAAGTACATCAGGATTTTGCAGCAGCAACCGGCATAAAGCCGTACGACGCTTTTCGCCCCCCGAAAGCGTGCGGATCGGTGTGGCAGGTTCGGGTAATCGCAGGGCATCCATGGCCATTTCTACATGATGATCCAGCTCCCACAAATCTTGACTGTCAATTTCGTGCTGCAACGCATCAAATTCATCGTTCAGAGCCGCGCGCGCTGCATCATCCATGTCATCGCCCAGCATCCCGCAGATTTCATCGTAGCGATCCAACTTGGCTTGCTGCGTTGCAACACCTTCCATCACAACGGACTGAACCGTGCCTTCTGGATCCAGTTCGGGCTCCTGCGCTAAATACCCAATGCGCGCATGCTTCGCCACAATCCGCGTCCCCATGAAATCCTGGTCGACTCCAGCCATGACGCGCAACAAACTCGACTTGCCGGATCCGTTGCCACCAATAACACCAATCCGCGCACCAAAAAAGAAAGCTAGCGTAACGTCCGATAAAATCGAAAGCCCGCCGTGCTGCTTCGTGATCCCCTCTAACTGAAAAACATATTCTCCGGCCATACGATATCCTGCCTTTGTTACATCTGCCGATTACCTGCAATACGATTTTTGGCGACGGCCAACTCAGGCCATGCCCCACTCTGCCAGACGCTTGCGTGCATACGCGGCCTCATCGCCGGTCGAAACCTGTTGCAAAAAAGCCTTGTATTGCGCGGCCGCATCCTCCTTACGACCCATCCCCTCGAGCGAACGCCCATTATAAAATACCGTCAACGGATTGCCGGGAAGCACCGACAAATAATGCGTGAAATCCCGATGCGCTTCTTCAAAACGGCCACGTCGCAAGGCCACGAGACCACCAAGCTGATACGAAAGCGGCTCCGTCGGATAGACTTCACGCGCACGTACGATTCGCACTGCGGCATCATCCAGCTTTTCCTGAGCCACACGACACTGCGCCATTTTGAGCAGTCCCTCGTAATCATCCGGACTCTGGCGCAATGCGCGCGCGTATTGATCCTCGGCATCCTGCCAGTTACTATTGCGCATGGCACTGTCCCCATCCTGCAAGGCTGAAAGCATCGACTTTTGTGCCCGGATACTCGCCGTCATATCCATGTAGCGCGCACGACCCGTTTCGGCACCAGCATGCGCGGCATCGCGCTGCTGCGATCCGCGTATCGCCGTTTGGTAACGCTCTTCACTCATAGGATGCGTGGCAAACATCATCTCTAGTGCATTGGGCTTTCTACGCTGCATCGAGCGCAGCACATCCATCAGCGACACCATGCCCACCGGTGCATAGCCGGCCGCAACCATGTATTCCATACCTAACGCATCCGCTTCACGCTCATTCTCACGACTGTAACGTGCCAGCAAAGCACCCGCACCTATGGCCCCAATCCCCAACACGAGCGGGGCATATTTCTCGTCCTCCAATAGCACTGCAGCACCGAGACCAATCACAAGCATAGTCATGACCTGACTTGTCATACGCCGGGCCGCATGCCTTGCATTTACATGCCCCATCTCATGACCAATCAAGGCTGCCAGTGCCGCTTCATCCGGTAATTCTGCCAAAATGCCGCGCGTCAAACCCATGGTCCCAGCCGGAAAAGTGTAGCCATTGACATAAGACGCATGCAATCCGGTGGCTCCATAGGGCATATCGGGACGATGCACGTGCGGAATGAGACGATCCGTCACATCTTGCAGATAGCGCTGAAGAGCCGGATTTTGGATGGCACCGAAATCAGCCGAAAACTGGTGCGGCGCATACTGGCGATCCATCGCCATTTCATCCGAAGTCGAAAGCAGCATAAGCTGACGACGCCCAGTCACGGGATTCGTGGCGCACCCCGTAATTGCAGCCCCCGCCGTCAGGGTACTGACCCCCAAAAACGCCCGCCGGCTCATGACCAACTGCTCGTTTGTTCGCATGTTACCTCCTCGCCAGAGAGCCCTCTACTTGAACCGGTATCGGGCCATTGAAATCAACATGCACATCCCTTTGCGGAAAGGCGATTACAACGCCAGCACTTCGAAACGCAGCATCAATCGAAAACCGCAGCTCCGATTCGATCATCCGCAGATCAATCGGACGCGATACACGGCACCAGAAATACAGTGTAAAATGCAAGGCATTATCCCCAAAGTCGTCGAATAACACGAGCGGAACCGGCTGCGGATGCACCTTCGTATGCGCTGCGCCCGTCTCCAGCAATAGCTGCTTAACAAGGGCCGTATCCGAGCCATACGCCACACCAACAGTTACACGCCCGCGAATATTATCGTCAAATAACGACCAATTGATAACCCGCTGCTCGAGAAACCGGGAATTTGGCAGCAACAAATCAGCACCATCGGGCCGTCGCATGCGAACACAACGATTCCCGATTTCCTCGACTTTACCGATTTCCTGATCGATCTCAACAATGTCACCAACACGAATTGGCTGTTCAAAGAGAAGAATCACGCCCGATATCAGATTGTTGAAAAGATTCTGAGCACCAAAACCAAAACCAATCGCAATCGCACCACCCAGAACAGTAAATATCGTTACCGGAATTCCGGCCATGGGAAGCGCAATCAAAGCCGTCAGCATCATCAGAAAATAAAAGATCCCGCGCTCGAGAATCTGCCCCGTGCTCGATGAAAGACGGACTTTCCGACGCACCGCTTGAATCGCGACCCGATTAACCCTGCGGGCGATCGCAATACCCACCAGAAAAATGGCGATCGCTAAAACAATCTGGTGAAGTCGGATTAAATTGCCAGCACTACTGTAAACCGGAAAATGCCAGAATTCAACCAAGGCATCGATAAAGCGCTGCATAATATAAACTCCTTCTAGTTACGCAAGACACGACTACGCGCTGCGGCTGCCTCTAGCACATCGCCCAGAATCTTGCCCGCCGCACTGCTGCGCAAGACATCCAGACCTGCAGCGGTTGTGCCACCCTTGGAGGCAACGGCCTGCATAAACTGATCCAAATCGGGATTTCCGTCCAACAGCACGCTGGCCGTGCCTAACATCGTTTGCAAGACCAATAGACGCGCCGTCTCACTTGCCATCCCGGACGCGACGGCTTTCGCAATCTCATATTGCACCAGCTGCGTCCAGAAGGCAGGTCCCGATCCACTGACCGCCGTCACCATATCGAAGTGCGCCTCGGGAGACTCGCAAACCTTGCCACTGGCGGCAAACACAGCGTATGCCACCTGCATATCGCATTGCGTCACCCGGCTGCCCCCGCAAAGCACACTCATGCCAGCACCAACCGAACAAGCCAGATTTGGCATTACCCGAATAATGCGCGCAGCTGGCAAGGCAGCTTCCAGACCCGCGATCGTTCGACCCGCCGCAATCGAGATTACACATTGCCCGGAAAGGTGAGGAGCCACTTCGGTCAGCACGCCATCCAGTTCTTGCGGCTTTACTGCCAGAATGATCGTATCACATGCTTCGACCAAACGTGCATTGCCTGCAAAAGCCCGGATACCATACTTGGCAACCAGTGCCGCCATCCGGTCCGCTTGCACATCGCAAATCCCCAACTCGGCAGGACTTGTCCCACTGCGCAACATACCCGAAAATATCGCCTCTGCCATTTTTCCCGCACCGATAAATCCGATCATGCTTCCTCCCAAAACTACATAAACAAACGCATGATGCGCTCAACCAAACCCGCAACCATTCTAAAAGGCATCATGATATAATGCGAAAACGGCACCAAATTGAAATTTGCAAAAACGACCAGCACCGTGTAAGCAGCCAAAAGACCAATTTGCAATGCCGTGCGTTGATTCGCCTGAATCGGTTTACGGTGCGGACGATGATGACGACCGTGGCCGACACGCGGTTGCTTGGGCGTATGCGAAGGCGACCACCAGGCAGGCAAGGTACTTTTGATGTTCCCATCCAGATAACCCTGCAATATTTCCACCACACCCTCCATACTATGACCAGCCGCAATATAGCCGCCGGTTTGATGCACTTGGTCAATAACATCAACCTCTGCATTCGCCGGGCAGCCCGTGTATGCCCCGACAACCCCATCCAGCATGCTGATGTCACTTGTGCCATTACCTATGCACAGCGTTTCAGACGGTTTTACCTCCAAATGGCCTGCCAACTCCTCCACCGCCATCCCCTTCGTGTAGGTCACGCTGCGTACATCCACTTCTGAAAGATACTGGTAAACACGCAAGTGCCGCAGATCGCGAGCCTTCTGGCGCAAGATCTCGGCGCCTGCATCAGCATCATGACGATTGCGAAAACGCAGACACAACCGATTGCGATGCTGGTTCAAGCACAAGACATTCTTGAACGTCCGGTTGATTTCACGATGCCAATCCCGCAAGGTGCTCCGCAGATACATGAAATTCATCAAGATATGTGTCCGTACCCCCCAGTTCCACCCCACCATAGGCTTGATACCATACCGGTGAGAGGCATAGACAAAGGAACTGCGCACAATCACATAGTCGGGCTCCAATCCCATCTCGCGCAGATCTTCAATGGCATCTGCTACCGTACCGCGCGAACGTCCGGAACATATCACCCACAAGGCACCATACCGCTCACGGTACGTCGCAATCAGCTCTGCCAGTTTCAAGCTATACGTATACTCATTGTCATTTCCAACCAGCGTCCCGTCCAAATCTGTCACAATGAGCTTAATCGTATGCATAAACTGCCCGCCTCGCATATGCTTTCCCGGAATCCTAGTATCCGCGCTTTGCTAACTCCTGCTGTAAAGCCTGCTGAAAGGCCTCAATATCTTCGGGAGAAGGACGGTATTCAGCGCTCGGACCCTGCAAAGCCAAACGGCCCATCTGGTCCAGCATCCATGTGGCATGCACACCATCACTGAAAACAGCACTGCCACTCACAAGCGCACCGGGCTTAACAACCCGATCCACCTCGACCCGAACGCCCCCGTCCACATCTGCCGCAAGGCTCTCGACAGGATCTTCCTCCACGGGCACGGCTTCCGCTTCCTTCTCCGTCCGACGCTGCGTATCGCGAATTTCCACACCGAGGTCCAGCACGAGAAATCGCACATCCATGAATGTCATCGTAACACCCAACTCTTCAGAGAGCCGCTTTTGAATTTCTGAAAGGCCCGCACCCGCGGCTGCCCATTGCCGCACTTTGTCCTTCTGATGATCCTGTAATTCCATAGCTAATCTCCTTTTCGGTTCCCTGCTGCCGGGTAAACAACCGCGCCATACCCGACAACCCAACTACCGCGACCAGCAGGATCCACATCCCCACTGTTCTCGTAAAATAATACTCTTCCACTACGACAGCCCATCTTGCGCACACCATGAATAAGTGCCTGAACCGGACCAATACCACAGCAAACCTGATGCCCGTATGACCATGCCCTATTCAACCCGTCTGAATCAAGCCTTTCCAATCGTGCCAGCGTCGATGTATCCGCCTGGCAAACCTTGTCATAAGATGGATCATGCAGCAGATCGGTACTGGCAATGCACACAACATGCTGATCGTGCTGGAGCGCCACAATGGCATCCCCAAGTGCCGCGAGCATCGACGGGGCATGCCCACAAACAAGAGCCGCAACCACCGGCACATCAGGCAACGCATACTGCAGGAACGGCAACTGATTTTCGGACGAATGCTCGCCCATGTGCGTCTCCGTATCAAACCGACCCCCAGGCACCCCACGCAAGAGCGCGGTAGCAACGGCTCGGTCCGTTCGCAGCATTCCCATCGGCGTTTGAATGCTATCGGCCGCCAGAATGGCCAAACCATCCGCGGCAGGACGATGCGAAAACCCCAAAACAAGCACAACGTCAGGCATGCCGAATTGCTGTGCAGACGCACGCAATGCCGCATAGGTATAACCAGCTACTCGCCCGGAATAATCCAAACCGGCATGGGGCGCGATACCACCTAGCAACGGCGCATCAAATGCCCCGCAAGCGCTGCCGGCCCCTGCCGCCGCAATTATATCGACCGCTGCCGAATTCACAAACCCTGCGATCTGGCTTTGCAATGCACCAGCATCTGCCGGATACCATCGCCCCGCCCCGGTCGCAACATAGACATCTGCCGTACGCATGGCATTACTCCTTGTTCGTACCTTGCGCTTCCTCCGCTTTCACAGCCTCCCATTCCTGATCCAGACGATCCAGACTGCAGTCTTCCATGTTTTCGCAGGACCGGACCAGACGATCCTCCATCGCATGAAAGCGACGCGAAAACTTGCCACAAGCCCCCCGCAAGGCACTTTCTGCATCCACGCCCTGAAAACGACACAAATTCACGATCGCAAACAATAAATCACCCAGCTCATCCGCAATTGCTGGCTTATCGTCCAAGGCGATCGCCTCTCGAACCTCCTGCACCTCCTCGCCAATCTTGTCGAGCACAGGTTCGGTTTCATCCCAGTCAAAACCATGTCGCGCTGCCCGCGCCTGTAAACGCTGCGCCCGCAGCAATGCGGGAAGCTCCGAAGGCAATCCCTCCAGTGTTCGCCGCGGTAATTCCGCAGATCGCTCCTGCTCCTTGATGGCATTCCAATTCCGAACCACATCCTCCGCTGTCTCCGCATCCACCGAACCAAACACATGCGGATGACGCCGGATCAACTTGTCGCGTAAATGCGCAGCAACCCCGTCAAAACCAAAAGCCCCCTGCTCCTCGCGAATACGAGACTGCAGTAGAATCTGCAATAGCACATCCCCTAATTCATCGCGGTGCGCATCCACCGAGTCACCATCAAGCGCATCCAGCAACTCACAACACTCTTCGACAAGAAAAGGCTTCAGCGATTCCAAGGTCTGCTTGCGATCCCACGGACAGCCCCCTGCCCCGCGCAACGCCGCAATGACACCCAGTAATTCCGCTAATGCAACACTCTCGATCGGCTCAACCTTCACGCTTTCGTCCCTTTCGTTTCCTCTGCCCTGTTTCCAAACACAAGCTACCTGTTTCCCTGTAATCGCTCGCAATCTGCCGGAAATAACGTACCACGATTCAGCAGGAATGCAGGATCAAACATTCGCTTCACGGCTTGCATGGCCGCGATACCATCCGCACCAAACAACATGCGTAACATATCAACCTTGAGCTTGCCGATACCATGCTCGGCCGATACCGTCCCCCCCCATGCAATGACCCGGCGCGCCCATTCCGCATACAACTGCTTGCCTGCCTGCCACTCCACCACATTACGCGGCAAGATGTTTACATGCACATGATTGTTGCCAATGTGACCAAAAATCACATACGAAAGACCGGCCGCCTGCAAATCATGATGGTACATCTGCATTACAGCCCGTAAATATCGGTCTGGCACAGCTAGATCAGTCCCTAATTTCGTGACCGCGGGCCAGGCCTTGCGTTGTTCAGCAATCCAGCTATTGATACGCTCGGGAATCGCGTGCCGAATGCCTTTCAAGGTCTCGATTTCTTGATAGCCATCCGCTAACCAGGTCGCGTCGGCATCCCCCCCAACCGATTCGAGCATACAAACCATCTCATCCATGACACTGGCATCTTCCGACCCAACCTCTATATAAATGGCGGTATGCCAATGCGCAGCCAAGGGGGGAATACGAACCCCACCCTCGCTCCCAACGCTATTTTCGCCTCGCAGCAGATCTAAAGCCTCGGCACTGAAATACTCGATCGCCTGTACAGCAAGATCCGAACCACGAACCTGCTCTACCAATGAGAGCGCAGCCGCTTCCGATGGCAGAAACATGGTTAATCCATAAACCCGCTCAGGTCGGGGAATCAGACGAATCTCTACTTGCGAGATAACGCCCAATGTTCCTTCCGACCCGATAAACAAATCCAACAGATCCATGTTCTCACAAGCGTAGAGTCCGGCGGCATGCTTCACAGCAGGCATGCTGTAATCCGGCAGCTTCCCGGCATAGATCCGACCGGATATCCCGGGCAAACAGAAGTTCCGACCCTGCGCATGGTGTTGACCACGCCGCATATCCAGGATGTCGCCATTCATCAGGACAATCCGCAAGCCCTCGATGTGCCCTCGCGCAGCACCATAGCGATACGAACGCGCCCCCGATCCATTTGTCGAAACCACGCCCCCAAGCGTCGCGCCCGTTTCAGTCAAGTCCGGCGCAAACATCTGGGGCGGCGCATGACAAAGTGCCCGCCAGGCCGCCAAAGATTCCGGCGACCAATCCCCGACATCCATTTTCGCCGGCTCCAGTAACATCCGACGAATACTGTCGAGCGTACAACCGGGCTCCAAACGCAAAACAAAACCGCGGGCATCACGACGCAGACCTAACACACGCTGCATCTGCCGCACACGCAGCACATAGCCCTCTTGCGGAACCGCCGCACCCGTGATCCCTGTCAGCCCCCCCTGCGTCGTAACGGCAATGCCAGCAGATGTGGCATCAGACAAAACGGTAACGATCTCTTCTTCCAACTGCACCACAAATGCTTTGACAGCATGCCCCTGCAAGCGCGACTCGTCGGCAAGAAAACCATCTGGTTCCAATACTTGCATATCTTTCCTCTCACGACTTTTGTGCCGCTCTGGGGCGGAGAGCCCTGCGCGGTAATGGCTGACAGTGCTTGCAAACATGCGTACTGCGCTGTCCCACAACAATCCGGGCAATCACATTCCCGCATACGGGACAAGGCAAACCGTCTCTGCGAAAAACCTGTAGCGCATCCTGATTGCGCCCCCGACGGCCTGCCACACTGTAAAAATTCACGGCCCCCGCACCCAGCGATGTTCCCATACGTGCGATCCCCAACTGTAACACAGCCCGAATCGCATCGTATAAATATGAAATTTCATCCAACTGCAGCGTATTGGCGATGCGGCAAGGATGCAAGCGGGCAGTAAACAATGCTTCATCCACGTAGATATTACCCAACCCCGCCAGAAAAGTCTGATCCAGAAGCAATGGTTTAAGCATCCGGCGATGCGTTGCCAGCATAGACGCAAAGGCATCAACGGAAAAAACGCCCGACAACGGCTCGGGACCAAGTCGACCGAGCACCTCATTGGCATCCGCGACAAGATACCAGCGACCAAATTTACGCGTATCCCGAAAACGCAGTTCCCGCTCATCCGCAAACAAAAGCGCGACACGCTCATACGGGTCCTTGGGCGCATCGGCCGCCGTTACCCGTAAGCTTCCTGTCATCCGTAAATGAATCAGCAAACAAGACCCCGAGGAAAGCTGCATGACAATATATTTGGCCCTACGCGTAATCTTTACGACCGACACCCCGCAAATGGCAGCTGAAAAACGGTCAGGTGTCATCCCTGACAAGGTTCTTGACCACCCCACCCGTGCGCCTTCGATTCGTTTACCACAGATGCCGGAGCGTCGCAATCCCCGTACAACAGTTTCTACTTCTGGAAGCTCGGGCATACGATCAATCTTGCTGGTCGGCAGCCGCTGGCACAACGGCCAAAGCAGCAGAGTTAATGCAATCGCGCAGACCTGTGGGTGCAGGGCCAGCGGTAAACACAAACCCGCGATGCGCATCACATTGCGGACAACGCACCTCGGTTCGCACCATGCCAAGCGTTCGATCGCTCATAACATGATCCTCCTTCACGGGCAAGACCAGCCTTACTTGACCTTCGTCTTGCGCGCATACATCTTTTCGGCCTCCTCCCGGAAGCGCTTTGCATGCGGATACTGCTTCTCTTCCGCCAGATCACGAAACTCTGACAACAACTTCTTCTGCTTCGAACTGATCTTTTCTGGAATTTCCGGCAAAATATGAACATGCAAATCACCGCGACCATAGCCATCAACATGCGGCATGCCTTTGCCGCGCAACCGATATGCCTTGCCGGTCTCTGTACCTGCATCAATCTTTAAACGCGCAAATCCATCAATCGTCGGGACATCGACCGTACCGCCCAGAATCAATACGTCGACGGGCACCGGAAGCTCACAATATAAATCGCCCTCACGGCGTTCATAAAGCGCATGGTTCTTCACATGCAGCACGACATACAGATCACCTGCCGGACCACCCTTGATACCACCCTCGCCCTTGCCGGACATTCGCAGACGCGACCCCGTATCCACACCTTTGGGAATTTTCAGGGTAATCCGTTTTTGCTTCTTCACACGACCACTGCCATCACAATCCTTGCAGGGATTCTGCGACATCATTCCGCTGCCCGCACACACCGGACACCCTTGCCGTACTTGAAAAAAACCATTACCGGATACCACGAACCCGCGCCCGCCACAATGACGGCAGGACTCCTTGCTCGTTCCGGGCTTATCACCCGAACCACGACAGGTGTCGCATTGCACCGATATCGGAAGCGTGATCTCCCGCTCAGAGCCATACGCGGCCTCTTCAAAATCGATTTCAATATCAAATCGCAAGTCGGAACCAGGCTGCGGACCGCCCGGACGCCCGCCAGGGCGGCGACCGCCACCACCACCAAACAAGCCATCAAAAAGACCACCACTGCCACCAAACAGACTACCAAGAATATCCTGCAAATCGGCACCATGCGTAAAGTCGCGCCCGAAATCAAACCCGCCCGGCCCAAAGGATGACTTCAACCCATCGTGACCATATTG
>JBLRXB010000053.1:0-12096 GCA_047920915.1 Kiritimatiellia bacterium | reverse complement strand
GTCGGAGGTCGGAGGTCTGAGGTCGGAGGGGAATAGCCACAGAGAGCCAGAGAGGGGGATTTTTCTTTGTGGCTAATCTGGATGGCCACTGGGTACACAGAGGCTGGTGGGCTTCCGCCTGCGCCCTTCGGGACTGCGGCGTGACACATGTTGCTGTTTGAACCGCAGAACAGGCGGAAGAGGGATGAAAAAATCTTTCAGGTTTCATTCCTCATCCCTTGGGGCAAGGGGTGACCTTATTGACCCTGTTGACCGGATTGACGGGGGCGCGTAAAAAGGACGCCAAGTGCGGAACGTGCGGAGTTTCCAGTTTCCAGTTTCCAATTTCCAGTCTTCAGTCTGTAGTCTTGCCTTTTGGCGTGGTGGGGGTATGTTGCAGGCATGAGCGATGCGGTGTTGCAGGATAGCAGGGTGGCGGGCTTTGTGCGGTATCTGGAGGCGGAGCGCAATGCCTCGGACCATACGTTGGCGGCCTATTTGCAGGATATTGAGCAATTTGCAGGGTTTGTGTGGGAGACGGAGCATAAAGCACCGTATGATTGGCCGCAGGTTGATCGCTTTCATGCCCGTCGTTTTTTGATGGTCTTCCAGAAGTCGGGTGCTGCCCCCGCCACCACCGCGCGTAAACTTGCCAGCTTGCGCTCTTTTTTTCGTTATCTGGAGCGGGAGGCTGTGATTGTTACGAATCCTTTTGGGGGGCTGCGGGGTCCCAAACAGCCGCGGGCCTTGCCGGATGTGTTGTCGGTTGCCGAGATTGAACGTCTGCTGCAAGCGCCCGCCCAACGTTTTGCGCGTGAGTCCCAGACGAATAAGCGTCCGCGCGCGGCCCCCTTCCGGGCGTATGCCATGCAACGCGACACCGCACTGCTGGAGGTGCTATACAGTACGGGGGCACGTGTCGGCGAGGCGGTGGGGATGCGCGTGCAGGATCTGGATTTACTGGGCGGGGTTGTGGTGGTGCGCGGCAAGGGCAAGAAGGAGCGCTTGTGCCCATTGGGGGGACCCGCCATTCGCGCGGTGCGTGCGGCGCTCGAGACGGCTGCGGTACTTTTTGCGAGCGTGGGTCGCACGGTCAACGGTATTCCGTTGTTCCGAAACAAGGACGGTGGTGCGCTCACGGCGCGTTCGGTGGAACGCATGATGAAGCAGGCGCTACTGGAGGTCGGGGTGAGTGCCGCGTATTCGCCACATGCGCTGCGGCACTCGTTTGCCACGCATATGCTGGATGCCGGCGCGGATATGCGCTGCGTGCAGGAGTTACTGGGGCATGCCAGTCTTTCGACGACGCAGATTTATACGCATGTCAGCGTGGAGCGCTTGCGGCAGGTCTATGCCGAGGCCCACCCGCGCGCGTAAGGAACACGATGCGCGCCAGCACGTTATAAACATCCGAGAAAATGTTGGATTTGTTTGCGCAAACAATTCTCGACGTAGGAGCTCGCATGTACGTTTTGGTGCTGTCGGTCATGCGCCGAGCATGCTGGGTGTGCGTCTATCTTCACCGTTCCCGAAAGCTGTATGCATCGGGAACGGTGTTCGGTGCCGGTAGTATCGTTTACACGATACCTTGGTCGAGCATGGCATCGGCGACTTTGATGAAGCCGGCGATGTTGGCACCGGCGACATAGTTACCGGGATGCCCATATGCTTCTGCCGCTTGCAGGCACTGCTCGTGGATGGCTACCATGATTTCGTTTAACTTGCGGTCGACCTTTTCGCGCGTCCATTGCATCATGGTTGCGTTTTGTGACATTTCCAGTCCTGATGTGGCCACACCACCCGCATTGGCGGCTTTGCCCGGTCCGTAGAGGATGCGCTTTTCCTGGAAGAGGTCGACGGCTTCAGGCGAGCTGGGCATATTGGCCCCCTCGGATACGAGCATGCAGCCATTTTTCAGGAGGGATTTGGCGTCGGCGCCATCAATTTCGTTCTGGGTTGCACTGGGGAAGGCGCAGTCGCAGGGAATGTCCCATGGTTTTTTGCCGGGGAGGAATTTTGCGCGGAAGTTATCGGCGTATTCCTCGATACGCCCGCGGCGGACGTTTTTCAGTTCCATGACCCAGGCCAGTTTATCGGCATCGATGCCTTCGGGGTCATGCATGGTTCCGGATGAATCGGAGAGGGTCACGCACTTACCGCCGAGTTGTTGGATCTTTTCGATGGTGTATTGGGCGACATTGCCGGAGCCGGAAACCAGGCAGACTTTACCTGCGAGGTTATCGTTGCGCGTTTTTAGCATTTCCTCGGCAAAATACACGGCCCCGTAGCCAGTGGCTTCGGGGCGAATGAGCGAGCCCCCCCAGCCGATGCCTTTGCCGGTGAGGACACCGGTAAATTCGTTACGGATTCGTTTATATTGTCCGAACAGGTAGCCAATTTCGCGTCCGCCGACACCGATGTCGCCGGCGGGCACATCGGTTTGGTCGCCGATGTGGCGCTGGAGTTCCGTCATAAAGGACTGGCAGAAGCGCATGACTTCGGCATCACTCTTGCCTTTGGGGTCGAAATCGGATCCGCCCTTGCCGCCGCCCATGGGTAGCGTGGTGAGCGCATTCTTGAAAATCTGTTCAAAGCCTAAAAATTTCAGAATGCTTTGGTTTACGCTGGGATGGAAGCGCAGTCCCCCTTTATAGGGGCCAATGGCGCTGTTGAATTCGATCCGGAATCCGCGGTTTACGTGTATGCGGCCGTTGTCGTCTGACCACGGCACGCGGAACATGATCTGGCGTTCGGGTTCGCAAATACGCTCCAAAATGTTATTTTCCTGATATTCCGGGTTTTGCAGGATCACAGGTTCCAGCGATTCCAGCACTTCCCGAACGGCCTGCAGAAATTCCGGTTCGCCAGCGTTGCGGCGAGAAACATTATCGAGAACGGCTTGGATAACAGACATGCATACTCCTTGTTTTTTGACAATGTGCGATTGCGCGGAGCGTTTCGAGCCCGGCTACGTGCGATGGGGAATATTCAGAAAAATGGTACTCGATGGCAAAACAAATCATATGTAAATAGGCGGATTTTTGCAAAAGTTGCATCCATATTGCCAAGATTGGCGTTTTTTTGGCATATTCATGCATAGTTCGTGGTTGAGGGGTGGTGGGAAAGGCGGTAGAGTGACGATTATGAAAAAGCAATTACCAGATATACTTGTCGGGGTCTTGTTAGCGATTTTTGTTTGGGCAGCGTATATGTTCACGTTGGGGCGAGGTGCTGTGCCGGGGCCGTCTTCAGGACTTTTGCTGAATGTGCTGGGGCTTTTTCCCGGTTTAACGCCGCAGGCACCGTTGTGGCATGCGGTTGCGCGGGGGCTCGCGGCTGTGAGCGGTCAGCACGCTATATTCGTGTTGAATGCGTGTAGTGCGGTGTGTGGTGCCCTGACGGTTGGTTTGTTGTATGCCGTGATGCGTAATGGTATTAACTCATACTTGGATCCCTATCTTTTTCGCGAGGGGCGCCGCCGTTTTGTGGCTGGCCTGGCCGGTTTTGTTGCGGCGGCAAGTCTGGGGTTGAGCGCGCCTTTCTGGAGTGCAGCGAATCGTGCGCATATGATGTCATTCGATGTCCTGCTACTGGTTTTTGCGGCCTGGTTGCTGGTGCGCTTCATTCAAAGCGGTACGTTCTGGTATGCCGTTATTTTGTGTTTATGCTATGGGGTATTTGCGGCTGAGTTTGCCACCATGATTGTGGTGGGGCCCATGTTTGCCATGGGCATTTTGTATGCGCTCTGGCGGCACGAAATGCTTTTGTCGCGTCGGCTCGGGGTATTGAGTGGGTTGGTGCTTGTGGGGATTGTGCTGGGGTATCTGCTTTCGACGTATCTATTTTTCCGGAGTCCGGGGTATGCGTTACGCTCCTATCGTGGTTTCTGGGATTTGCTCTGGACGATCTGGCGGGATCAGGCGCTGCAAATATCGCGTAGTTTGCCAAGGGAAGGTTGGCTCATTATTTTGGTTACGACCACGGTGCCCTGGTTGACCATGTTTGCGGTGGCGCGGCGGGGGTTGAATGATGATCGCGACAAGGCCTTGTTTTTGTTGCATGTGATTATGACGGTATTTGTGGGTGCATTGTGGCTTCACGTGCCGCTTTCGCCTTGGCGGATATCAGGGTGGCAGCGTTTACTGGTCACGCCCTATGTACTGGTTGCCATGGTGAGCGGTTATCTGGCGGCGTTCTGGGTTTTGGTGGCAGGTGAATGGCCGCAAGCGCGCGAGTTTGGCTGGAAGGGGCGCGTGCGGTTCCTGGTAGGCTGGCTTCTGTCGTTGGGCGTAATCGGGATTTCGTGTGTTTCGCCGTGGTGGTTTGTCGATGAGGTTCGACCCAAGGGTGTGGCGGCGGCACGCATGATGGCCGCGGAGGTTGTTGATAGTCTGGCGGGCCGGACTTGGCTTGTTAGTGATGGTGCTTTCGATACGCATTATTATCTGACAGCCTGGGAGAAGCAGGTGCCCGTGCACATTTTGAGTTTGCCGTCGGGGAATCAGAATATTTATTTGCACTATATTGCGGGATTGTTTGAGGATGTTCGTTTACAGAATGCCGCCCGGCTCAGTTTAAGTGCCTTGTTGCAGGAATGGTTGCAGGATCCGCAGGTGGCGCGGGATGTCGCCATTCTGCATGAGCCGGATATCTGGCGTCGGCTGGGCTATGAGCCGGTTCCGCAGCGCATGGTGTATGCGGGGGTTGCGCCTGCGGCCTTGCAACTGGATGCAAGTGCGGCGGTTGATGTTGCCGATTATTTGGCGGCCTTCCGGGAAAAACGTGCCGCGATCGGTGCCGCGGATCCGAGCACCAAGCAGATTTTGCGTCGGGCTTTATCGCATGCGGGGCGTTTGGCGAATGATTTGGGTGTATTGTTGGAGGATGCTGGATTGGATGGGGCGGCCTTTCAGGTGTACCAGGCTGTTTTGCAGACGGATCCGGATAATATCAGTGCCTTGTTGAATCAGGTGGCCATGGTATCCAGCGGGCGAGCTGCTGACACGGATGGTGCGATTGGCCGTGCCATGGAGGTGTTTGCAGAGCGTTTGACGGAACGGTTGTCGATTTGGTCGCTGGTACGGGATCACGGGGTTGTTCGGTCGCCGGAGGCATTTGCACAAATGGGCTGGAATTGGGCCTATTCGGGACAGGCTGCTGTGGCCGTTGCCCAGGTGGAGCGTGCGATTGCCTTGCAGGGAGCCGGGCGCAGTCAGGCGATGGAAGCGCTCATGGCGGAGGTGTATTTGCAGGATAACCGTCCGCTCGAGAGTGCGGCGATCTACCGCGGCATGCTGGAAATTGCGGAGGAGCGTCCGCGGGGGTTGGCGGGACTTTATCGGATTGCATTGCGTGCACGCGATACGGGCGCGGCCCGGCGCATTCTTGCGCAGATGGCCGATGCGGGCATGCCTCGTGAGCATGTTGTGCTCGAAGAGGTGATGCTTGATCTACTGGAAGGGCGCGCAACGGTTGCGTTGCCGCGTCTGGATGATTTCATGGTCGAGCACAGGGATTTATTGCGCGGTTGGGTTTTGATGGCGGAAGCCGCTTTTGTGTTGGATGATCAACGGGCGCTCAACCGGGCATTGCGACGCATCGAGTTACTGGAGGGGGTACGCGGTTATTTCGGATCTTTGATCCGTGCGCGGATGGCTTTTGCTTTGAATGATTTTTCGTTAACGGCTGATTTGTATGAAACGGCCTTGGCCAGGCGTCCAGGTCATCTTCCGTTGATTGAAGAATTGTTGCGCCTGAATTTGTTGTTGCAGCGGCGTGATGCCGCGCAGCGGCATATGCGAGCGCTGCTGCATGCCGATCCCGGTCATGCGCTGGCATTGTATGTGCGGGGCAGTTTGCAAATTGCGGATGGGGATTATCGTCTGGCAGAGGATTCCTTGCGCCGCAGTCTGGAGCGTGTGCGTCAGCCGATGGCCTTGAATGATCTCGGGTGGTTACTGGTGCAGCGCGAGGCGTATGAGGAAGCTGAGGCTATGGTGCGCGAGGCGTTGGCGATCAGTGACCAGCAGGCACCGGTATGGGACACGCTCGGGGTGATCTTGATGCGGCGCGGGCGTTTGGAAGAGGCTGAAGCGGCATTCAGTCGGTCGATTGCGATCGACGCCTCGAGCGCGCTGGTCCATTTGCATCAGGCCGAGTTGCAGGTGCTGCGCGGTCGCGAAGACGTGGCGCGCGAGATTGTGGAGCGTTTCGAGCCGCACCGCGCGCGCTTGAGCGCGGACGAGCAGGCGATTTTTGTGCGTTTACGTCAGTCCTTGCGCTAGCGGGAGGCATTGGGGACTGCGGTATTTCGCGGTCGGTTTGTTCGATCAGGGTAAAATCATTGGCGGACAATGGTCGGTATGAGCCGGTTTTGAGGTCGCCGAGGTCGAGTAATCCGATGCGTATGCGGCGGAGTCGGCGGATCGGGAGATTGAGCTGGGCGCACATATTACGGATTTGTCTGCTGCGGCCTTCTGCGAGAATGATACGGAGCGTGGTTGTGTGTGGCGTGGTGGCCGTCTGGTGGATCCATACCTTGGCCGGTTTTGTGCGGTAGCCTTCCAGCAGCATGGGTTTGCGAATGGCCTGCAGGATTTCCCGTGAGATATCGCCGTTGATGGTGACGTCGTATGTCTTGGTATGCCCGTAGCGCGGGTGGGTGAGGGTTTGTGCCAGATCGCCATCGTTGGTTACCAAAAGCAATCCTTCGCTGAATTTGTCCAATCGTCCGACTGAGAACAAGCGTTGTTTCTTGGGTTGTTTAAACAGCGAAAAGATGGTTTCGCCCTGGCTATTGCTGGCGCTGCAGATCAATCCGGCGGGTTTGTTGAGCATGTAGGTAATCCGGTTCGATTGCGGTTTGATCTCCTTGCCGTCAACGGTCACATGGTCGGTTTGCGGATTAACCGTCGTGCCAGGAATTGTTGTGCGGCGGCCATTGACGGCGATGCGTCCGTGTTGGATCATTTCCTCGGCTTTGCGGCGTGAAGCGACACCGGCCTGGGCTAGGTATTTCTGGAGGCGAATGGTGGTGGTCTCTTGCATACCGAGAAACTCCCGTCTGGAAAGTGCTTATGTGGATGGTTGACGACAGGGAGGGTCTATAGCGCATAATCGCGCTGATGAGAAGTGCGAACTTGTGTTGTTGGGCAATAGCTGCTATTTGGCATGGGATTTATTGCGGCCGATGTTGCTGGTGGCGAGCCGCTATGTAGATGGGTATGTTGTTATGGTATATGAGACTGAGCCACTGGAGGCATTGCACACGGTATTTACGCAGCATCCGCTCTTTTTAACGGGTGGGTTGCTCTTGCTCGGGTACTTGGCAGGTAAAGTGGCCATGCGCCTGCGTTTGCCAGAAATTAGTGGGTTTATTCTGGTGGGGGTTTTGTTTGGTCACTGGGGCGATTGGGTATCCGGTGAGATGGAAGGCCTATTGCATGTCTTGACGGAGGTGGCGATTGGTTTTCTGGCACTGACGATCGGAGGGGAGTTCGCCTTGAATCGCTTGCGTCGCATAGGCCGTGATGTGCTGGTTATTACGCTGGTCGGCTTGTTGGGGACGTTTTTGCTGGTTTTGGGGGGGTGCGCGCTACTGGGGCATTTGGTGCCGGCGTTAAGCCTGGAATATCCCTATGCCATCCTGCTGGCAGCCATTGCCTGCGCAACCTCGCCCGCGATTATTGTGGCCGAGGTGCATCATATGCGGGCGCATGGTCGGTTTATTGATTATCTTTTCGGGCTTGTGGCACTGGGGGATGCGGTAACCGTAATCGTGTTCGGTCTGGCATTTTCGATTGTAATGAACATGCTGGGGGCCGAGACCGGCGGACGGCTTGTGTTGTTGCAGTCGCTGCGCGAGATCCTGCTTTCGCTTCTCATTGGCGGTATTTGCGCGTTTCCCTTTTCGTTGATGGTGCGCCGTGTTCGCAGCAACAATGAGTTGATGATCATCACGGTGGGGTTTGTATTTGTGGTTACGGGGGTGACGATTTCGCTGCACTTGTCGCCACTGCTAGTGAACATGGTTTTAGGTGCGGTTCTGGTGAATCTGAATCGTGCAAACAACCGGATCCTGCATGCTGTGGAGCCTTTCACCCCGCCGATTTATGCGTTGTTTTTTGTGATTGCCGGTCTGGAAATCGACTTGGGTGTAGTTACCAGTGCCGCCGGTCTGATTGCCGGGACTTCTTATATTCTGATGCGTGGCCTGGCGCGGAGTGTCAGTTGTGCGCTTGGGACGCGGCTACGCGGTATGGGGTGGCGTTTTGGTCATTTTCTTGGAATGTGTACCTATTCCAAGGGCGGGGTGGCACTGGGTTTTGTGCTTTTGATCCGGACATCGCCCTTGCTAGATGCGGTGCGGGACCAGTCGATTGTGTTCGGGCGGCTGGCAGATCTGGTCAATATCGTCTTGTTTTCGATTTTTCTGAATGAATTGCTCTCGCCGCTCTTTTTGCGCTACGGTGTGCAGCATGGCAATGAAATGGAGACAGCATGAACATCACCGAAAAAATGGATATACGTTTGATGCGGGTGGATTTTGCTGCATCCAGCAAGGATGCGGCCTTGCGACAGATTGCGGGCATTGCGGCACAGTCCCCGACGTTGGCGGGGATTGAGCAGGATGTGTTGTATGCGCATCTGGCGGAACGCGAGGCTGCGGTAACGACCGGTCTCGGTAATGGGGTTGCCATTCCGCATGCGCGCATTGATGGCCTCAAGGATTTTGTTGTGTTTGTGTTAATTGCACCGCGCGGGATTGATTTTGCGGCATTAGACAAGAAGCGCGTGCATTTGTTCTTTGTTGTGTTTGCGCCCGGAGAGCGTGTTGCGGAGCATTTGCAATTGCTGGCTGCTATATCGCGCTTGCTTTCGCAGGCGCCTGTGCGTCGTGAGATGTTAAAAGCGACCGATCCGGCGGTTTTATATGAGATTGTCGGGCGCTCGATTGATCCGGACGCGCATATTCCGACCAAGGACGAGACGATGAAGCTTTTGTATATCATTCTGTATTATGAGGATGATTTACAGGGGGTGCTGGAGTATCTGATCGATCAGGGGATTGAAGGAGCGACGGTGATCGAGTCCAAGGGAATGGGGGCGTATGTTTCGACGATTCCCCTTTTTGCGGGGTTATTGCGGTTCATGCGTGATGACCGGAATGCGAGTCACACGATTATGACGCTGATCCCGGCCCGGCATGAGCAGGTGATTGTGCGCGGTGTCGAGCAGATCACGGGAGATTTGACCACCAGGCAGGGGGCCATGTTGATGACGCTGGATGTTTCGTTGCACCGGGGCACGATGAGTATGATTTGATGTGCGGGATTGCGTAATGCGCGTTTTCGCGTAAGCTGTTTTGATGATTCGAATTACGATTATACTTGCCGTATGGCTGATGACGGTGTTGGCAGGAGTTGCCCGGGCGGACGAAGATCTTACGCGGGCGGCTTTACGTGCCCGGTTGGCGCTATTGCGTTTGCGGACAGCCGTTTCCTATGACCGGGTTTTTTCTGTTTCCGGTCCGCGAGCTGACAGCAATGCCATTGTGCTGGATTTATTGCAGCAAACGCGGGCGGCCACGGAGCAACTGCTTGGTGTATCGATGCCGGTGCGTGATCAAAGTATTCGCGTGTTAGTGCGGTCTCCCGGTGCGGACTCCGGGCAGGATGCAGGGTCGGATCTCCATCTTGAGCGGCAAGCCGGGCAGTTGATATACCGGGTGCGTTTTGCTGATTACAGCCATGCTGATCTTCCGGCGGCGCAAGCGTTGGTGCTGCAGGCGATTCTTGCCGCCTACGTAGTGCCATTGCGCGAGACACGGGATATGGTGCGTATACCCGGCTGGTTTTTGCAGGGCATTCTGGAGGTGCTGTATCCGGATGACCGGAAGCTCGCGCTGGCGACGCTGGATCGGTTGTGGCGGTCAGGGGCCATTCCCTCGCTGGCGACTTTTTTCCAGGAGGCGCAGGCGTGGGATACGCTTGCGGAGGAGCAAGCGACTGTGGCGGGGGGGGTGGTGTATTGGTTGGCCACGCTTGTTGCGGACGAAAGTATCATGCCGGCCGTATTGCGCAGAATTGCAGCGAACGAGCCCATTGATGTGGATTGGCTGTTGGAGCGCCTGGGGTCGGATCCGGATGCCATGTTTGATCGTTGGATGCTATCGCAGCGGCGGACCGTGCGAGGAGTCGGCACGGTGATGCGGGCGCACATTGATCATTTGCGTTCGGTATTGTTGCTTTACCCCGGACAACATGGTATTCCTCGAGGTGCGCCGGTGGTATGGGGTGCACCCTTGCATATGTTGGTTCGGTATCGTGATCATGTCTGGTTCGAGGAGGCCGTGCGGCAACGTCGTCAACTGTTGCAGTTGGCGGTGCAAGGACGTCCGGATCGCTATAAAACCATTGTGGCGGCGTTTCTGGTAGTATTGGATGGTGTACGTGCTGGTGGGGATATCGAGGATTTGGAAGATCGGGAGCAGTTGGCTTATATTGCGTTGGAATTACTGGCGCGCGATGTGGATGCCAGCGGCGGGATCTGGCGGGAGTAGCGGCCGATGGTTGCGAATGGAAGGGAGACGCATATGCATGCAGGGGCAAAAACATTAGTAGGGCAGATCGATCCATCTGTGCTGGCGTATACTGCGGGTGAGGATGTGCAGTTGGATCGGGCGCTCGTGGAGGTGGATTGTATCGGCACAGCGGCGCATGTGACAATGTTGCAGGAAATGGCCTTGTCGCGCCCTTTGTTCAGCACCGCTGAGAAGGTGCGTGTGATTGCGGCGCTGATCGAGGTGATGCGCCGTCATCGCGCCGGAAGCTTTGGCATTACCGCGGCCGATCAGGATGTGCACCTGGCGGTTGAACGGTCACTCACCGAGAAGTTGGGTGATCTGGGTAAACGCGTTCATACGGGGCGTAGTCGTAACGATCAGGTGGCGGTCGATTTGCGTTTGTTTGCCAAGCAGCAATTGTGGTCGGTGATGGTTGAAACCGCTGAGCTGGCGCGGGTTCTGGTGACGTTCGCCGCGAAGCATGCAAAGGTGCCGATGGCGGGGCGGACCCATTTGCAACCGGCGATGCCCAGTTCGGTTGGTTTATGGGCCAGTGCACATGCGGAAAGTTTGCTGGATGATTTGGAGTTGTTGCAGGAGGCGTATCGGCAAAACGATCGTTCGCCCTTGGGCTCGGCTGCCGGGTATGGCGTTCCGTTGCCGATTGACCGTTCCAGAACTTCCGAGCTACTTGGTTTTGCGCGGCCGATTCACAATGTCCTGTATGCCAGTATGGCACGCGGGCGTTGTGAAAACGTGATTCTGATGGCTCTGACACAAACGATGTTGTCGGTTTCGCGGCTGGCAGAAGACATGATTCTGTTTTTGATGCCAGAGTTCGGGTATTTTCGCCTGCCGCCGGCGTATTGCACAGGCAGCAGCATTATGCCGCAGAAGCAAAACCCCGATGTTTTTGAGCTGGCGCGCGCGCGCAGTGCCGATGTGCTGGCCTGCTCGATGCGTGTTGCCGGGATTTTGA
Source organism: Kiritimatiellia bacterium (assembly GCA_047920915.1). Taxonomy (GTDB): domain Bacteria; phylum Verrucomicrobiota; class Kiritimatiellia; order UBA8416; family UBA8416; genus T3Sed10-140. The sequence continues at coordinate 574 of JBLRXB010000053.1, read as the reverse complement.
AGGGGCTTCCCGGGGGGTATCAGCGAGATTTACAGGAGACCAAGGCCCCTTTCATGGAGGGATTACGTATCACGCGTGATACCGTGCAGGTGTTGCAGCCGGTTATGTCGGCACTGATGGTGGATGAATCCGCGCTACGGGCGGGTTTTGTGCCGGGGGTCTTTGCGACGGATCGTGCGCTTGAGCTGGTGGCCGAGGGGGTGCCATTTCGCGATGCCTACGATCGCGTCAAGGCTGAACCCGATGCATTGGAGGGGCGCGATCCGCTGGCGGCGGCGATGGTTAAGCAGCATGAGGGGGCCCCTGGCGGGTTGGATTTTGAAGGTTTGCAATTGCGCGCCGCGCACACGATTGATTTTGTCAAGGCGCAGAAAGAGTGCTACCATCGGAAAATATCGGTTTTATTGGGGGTCGATTATCCGTCTTTGGAGAACGAGCGATAACGGAACAGTCAAAAGTTTTATGAAAACTATGAAACGGTTATATCAAGCGTGTATTCGTGTTGAGATCTGCCTTGTCTCGCACCTTGTCTCGCACCTTGTCTCGAAAAACGGGGAATTGGAGCTGTGATAAA
>JBLRXB010000052.1:0-12182 GCA_047920915.1 Kiritimatiellia bacterium | reverse complement strand
TGCAAGACCAAACCCGTATTGGCAAAAGCCGCGCCAAATGCCAGCCCACCACCCCCGACAAACAAAACACGCTTGGAATCCATAAAAATCTCCTATACAGAGAATCAACCGCCCGAGGAAGAAGGCACAAATCACGCATACTCGCCCACCCATCATCGCATTTCTGTTTCACGGCAAAGCAACCCTTACATGCTGCCGCACAGCTCACGCCCACCGCTGTATTCTTATAACATCCAATGCAGCGCGAGGCTGAAACCAACATCCATACTGTTGGAAAAATCAAAAACATTTTCCAGAAAAGCCACCTCAGCCCACATTCCCGGGCGCACTTGATAGCGCCCCCCTACATGGACCTCATGTGTCGGCCTTGAAAAAGTCGGCGACTTTCTGGCAATCGCGGAGGTGTACATGTACTGCGCGGTAAGCTCGGTGTTCGTGCGCCATTTGCACGAGATTCCCGTGATGCCGCTAATAGATTCCCGACGCAAGCGATTCCCGAAAAGCACCACCTCTTCCGTGTAAGAAAATCCCCCGCCCACGAATATACCCCATGCGCTCTGCCCCAATGCCTGCCGTAGCAGCAATGACCCTCCATATACAGGAACCCCCAAACCCGACAAACGATCCTTGTCTCCGGTTGGCAGCGTCATGCCGAGCGAAAACAGAACATCCGGACCACCGGAAAAAATGCGGCCCGGATACCATGTCGCATACAGCGGAATATCCCCAAACGAAAAACCTGTTTCATCATACACGTATAACTGACCATCCTGGCCTTTCATTTCTATAACAAAACGATTGCGGGGATGATTCTCCCGTCCCGCATTGCCTAAGCGCGCGGCATTGTGAAACGCCTCAATGGGACGATCCAGCACCCCCCCCGTGTGCACAATCCCGGGAAATCCTGCACTGACAGATAGCGTTGATGCCAGACCATAGGTGACACGTAAATCCGCAACATACCACTCGCCATCGATCAGATAGCTGTCTTCCTGATGAATCCAGAGATTGCCGCCGGAATATCCCAACCGCATTTTCCACGCCCCCCGACCCGGTGGATCGGCGGCGGGCAATGTCACTGAGGGTCGAAAAAAAGGGCCGGGCGAAACCGATCGCACCTCAAGATGCACAGGCACATAACGACCTTCACCTCGCGTATACCAGGGAAATACAAACAAAACAGCAGTTAGACAAAGCAGCAATCGCATGCCAAAAGACTGCTGCGAAACAGGCCGTATGTCAACACGCATACTGCCATACCCGCAGCCAGACATACACTACGTTGCGCAGCTGTAAAAAAGCAAACGGCGGAAATTTGCCCTCCATCATAGCTTGCCTTGCAAACAAGGGGGCGTATACTGCACAAAAACACTACTATACCAAAAGGGATTTCCTGATGAACGCGTACCGCATAATTATTGTATGCCTGCTACTGGCAGATTGGCTCCGACATATCGTGACCGAATCCCTCAATCTGCGCGCCGCCACACCTGAAGCACCTGCCGATCTGGCAGACATTTACGAACCCGGGCGCTACGCCCAATCCCAGCACTACCTGCGCGACAACACGCGATTCGACTTGCTCCAATCCACCTTTATGCTCGCACTACTGCTGGGCTTTATTCTGATGGACGGCTTTGCCTGGCTGCATCGGATCGCACAGCAAACATCCAATCAGATGATTCTACAGGGACTCGTATTCACGGGCTTGCTCCTGCTACTGGGGAAACTCATCGGGTTACCTTTCAGCATCTATGACACATACGTAATCGAGGAACGCTATGGATTCAATCGCACAACGCCCCAAACGTTTGTGCTCGATCTGCTAAAAGGGCTACTTTTGGCGATCATCCTCGGAGGGGCGATGCTCTCCCTCGTGTTGTGGATCTTCGATACCATTCCCTACGCCTGGTTCGGGGCCTGGGCCGCGCTCTCCATCATCCAATTGGTACTGCTTTATATTGCTCCCGTTGTCATCCTGCCGCTCTTTAACAAGTTCACCCCGCTCGAAGATGGTGAACTGCGCGCGGCCATTGAAACCTATGCCCACGAACAAAAATACCATATCAGCGGAATCTTCAAAATCGATGGTTCCAGACGCTCCGCCAAGAGCAATGCCTACTTTACCGGTTTTGGTAACACCAAGCGCATCGCGCTCTATGACACGCTGATCGACAAGCACACCACGCCGGAACTTGTCGCTATTCTGGCGCATGAGGCCGGCCATTGCCGACTCGGTCATATTACCAAAACCATCGCCGTATCCCTGCTCACTTCCCTGTTAATGTTCGCCTTACTGGCCATCGCGATCGATCAGCCGGGCCTGTATGCCGCCTTCGGACTAACCGATACACCCATCTATGCCGGACTCATCTTCTTCGGATTCCTATACGCGCCCATTAGCATGCTACTTGGTATTGCCGGAAACCATATCTCCCGTAAACATGAATATGAGGCCGACCGTTTTGCCGCCCAAACCACCGGTTGCGCTGATGACCTCATCTGCGCCCTCAAAAAACTGACGGAGCACAATATGGGTAACCTTACCCCGCACCCCTTCAAAGTCTTTATGGAATACAGCCACCCACCACTGCGCGAACGCATCCGCGCCCTCCGTCAAACGGATTTGCATTGCCGCCAAGCGGAAGTCGGCTAGAATACACAACATTCCAGCAGGCGAGTCGTTTGCACCAGTGTCCCAAGAATAAACCGAAACAAAGGAGCCCTTTATGCCACAGCTTGACAACATTCAAACCGTTATGATCATCGGTTCGGGCCCCATCATCATCGGTCAGGCTTGTGAATTCGACTATTCGGGCACACAAGCCTGCAAGGCACTCCGCGAGCTTGGTTACCGGATTGTGCTCGTGAACTCCAACCCCGCCACCATCATGACCGACCCCGGAATGGCTGATGTCACCTACATCGAACCACTCAATGTCGAATGCCTCGAAAGGATCATTGCAAAAGAACGCCCGGATGCCCTGCTGCCGAACCTGGGCGGACAATCCGCCCTCAATTTGTCCACCGATCTGGCCAAGCAAGGTATTCTGGACAAATACGGCGTGCGCGTGATCGGGGTGAACCTTGAAGCCATCGAACGCGGCGAAGATCGTATCGAATTCAAGAAAATGATGGATTCGCTCGGCATTGAGATGGCACGCAGCAGAGCGGTTTACTCGGTGGAAGATGCCGAAAGCACAGCCGCCGAACTGGGCTATCCGGTTGTCATTCGCCCCGCCTACACCATGGGCGGCACCGGCGGCGGCATTGTGTACAACCTCGAGGAATTACAAAACGTGGCCGCGCGCGGTATTGCCGCCAGCCGCGTCGGACAGATCCTCGTCGAGGAGTGCGTGATCGGCTGGGAGGAACTGGAACTGGAAGTCGTGCGTGATGCCCAAAACCGCATGATCACCGTCTGTTTTATTGAGAATATCGACCCCATGGGTGTACATACCGGCGATTCCTTCTGCTCCGCCCCCATGCTCACGGTTCCCACCGAACTGCAACAACGTCTCCAAAAAGCCGCCTATGCCATCGTCGAATCCATCGGCGTCATCGGCGGAACCAACGTGCAATTTGCACACGATCCCGTCAGCGACCGGATTATCGTAATTGAAATCAATCCCCGTACATCGCGCTCCTCCGCGCTGGCATCAAAAGCCACTGGATTCCCCATCGCCCTGATATCCGCCAAACTCGCGGGTGGGATGGAGCTGAACGAATTCCCCTATTGGCGCGAGGAATCCCTCGATCAATATACCCCGTCCGGCGATTATATCGTCATCAAGTTCGCCCGCTGGGCATTCGAGAAATTCCGTGGCGTGGAAGATCGCCTCGGCACGCAGATGCGCGCCGTCGGCGAAGTCATGAGCATCGGCAAGACCTACAAGGAAGCATTCCAGAAAGCCATTCGCGGACTCGAAAACGGACGCTACGGACTCGGCTTTGCCAAAGACTTCCACAACCTTTCCCTCGATGAGCTCATGGTCTTACTGGCATTTCCCACCAGCGAACGGCAATTTGTACTCTATGAGGCCCTTCGCAAAGGGGCAACTATCGAGGCGTTGCACCAGAAAACGGCCATCAAGCATTGGTTCTTGCAGCAGATGAAGGAACTCGTGGACCGTGAACAGGAAATTCTCTCGTACAAGGGAAAATCGCTGCCCGACGCGCTCCTTGCAGAAGCCAAGAAAGACGGGTTTGCTGATGCCTATCTCGCACGCATCCTGGACATTCCCGAAAAACAGATTCGCGATCAGCGCACCAACGCTGGTATCGTGGAAGGCTGGCATGCCGTGCCAGTCAGTGGCGTCAAAGATGCCGCCTATTATTACTCCAGCTATAATGCCCCGGATACCATGCAAGTCTCCCCAAATCCCCGCAAGGTCATGATTCTCGGCGGTGGCCCCAATCGCATCGGGCAAGGCATAGAATTTGACTACTGCTGCGTGCACGCCGCCCTCACACTGCGCGAAATGGGCTATGAGACCGTTATGGTCAACTGCAACCCCGAAACGGTATCCACCGACTACGACACCTCGGATCGCCTCTATTTCGAACCGCTTACGGTCGAAGACGTCCTCCAAATTTACAACAAGGAAAAACCGCTGGGCGTAATCTGCCAATTCGGTGGACAAACCCCGCTGAATATTGCCCGCCAACTGGAAGAGGCTGGCGTGCGCATCCTCGGCACGTCCCCTGAAATTATCGATCTGGCAGAGGACCGCGATCGCTTCAAACAGGTTATGGACAAACTCAACATCCCGATGGCCGAAAGCGGTATGGCCGTCACCTGCAACGATGCCGTCGCCATCGCAGCGCGCATCGGATACCCGCTCATGGTACGCCCATCCTACGTGCTGGGCGGACGCGGCATGGAAATCGTCTATGATGAATCCATGCTACGCGCCTACATGGAAGCCGCCGTCGGCGTAACCCCTGATCGACCGATCCTGATCGATCGCTATCTGGAAAATGCCATCGAAGCCGAGGCCGATGCCATTGCCGATGGCCAGGATGCCTTCGTGCCTGCCGTGATGGAACATATCGAGCAAGCCGGCATTCACTCTGGCGACTCCGCCTGTGTGCTGCCCCCTGTCGGCATCCCCGAAAAACATCTGCGCACAATTTATGAAACCACGCGCCGAATTGCACGGGAGATGGGCGTGACAGGCCTGATGAATATCCAGTATGCAATTTGCGAGGATACCGTGTATGTCATCGAGGCCAATCCGCGCGCATCACGGACCGTGCCACTGGTATCCAAAGTTTGTGGACTCTCCATGGCACGCATCGCCACCGAGATCATGCTTGGCAAAAAGCTGGCCGATTTCGACTTGAAGCATATCAATATCCCCTATTATGGCGTCAAGGAAGCCGTCTTCCCCTTCTCCATGTTCCCGGAAGTCGATCCCGTGCTCGGACCCGAAATGCGCTCGACCGGCGAAGTGCTTGGTATGGCATCCTCCTTCGGCCTTGCCTTCTACAAAGCCGAAGATGCCGCCAAAAGCACACTTCCGATGCACGGCACCGTATTGCTGACAGTCGCTCAACGCGATCGTTCGCACAAACTCATTCAAGCCGCACAACGCTTTCAGAAAAATGGCTTTAACCTGCTGGCAACAACCGGCACGGCGGCCTTTCTTGCTAAAGAAGGCATTCAAGCCGAAACCATTCTGAAAATGCACGAAGGTCGCCCCAACATCGTCGATGCGCTGAAGAATGGAGCAATTCAACTCATCGTCAACACCCCCGCCGGCAAGCTGAGCATCACGGACGATTCCTACATCCGCAAATCGGCCATCAAGCACAATGTCCCCTATATCACCACTGTTGCCGCAGCCTTCGCGGCAGCCGAAGGCATTGCGGCCCGCAATGCGGGCGACGAACCCGTTCTCTCCCTGCAAGAATGGCACCAGCGCCTCAACCAAAACGACTAGGTTGCATGCATGAAAAAAATCTTTCCCAATAATCCCTTGGCGCGACTGCTCTTCCGTATTGCCCGAGTGCTTCTGCTCGTATACGTAGGTTTCACCCTCTATCTGGCCTTCTTCCAGCGCCGGGTGCTCTACTACCCCATGCGTGCACCCGAACCGGAGCTCGTGCGCTTTGCCGAACGCAATGGACTCGCCCCATGGCGCACAGAAGACAGCATCCTCATGGGCTGGCAACCTACCGCAACCATACCGGAGAGTGCCGACATCATGCTCGTCTTTCATGGCAATGCCGGATTTGCCCTGCACCGCACCTATCTGGTCGAAGGCTTTCAACGCCCCCTGGAAGATCCGGCCTTTTATGTTTTCCTCTTCGAATACCCCGGCTATGGTGCCCGGGCAGGCTCCCCCTCGGAAACGAACATGCGCGAAACCGCCAATCAGGCCGTTCTGCAACTGCGCCGCGACTTTCCCGGCAGACGCATCTGGCTGGCGGGCGAATCCCTTGGTAGCGGCGTAGCCGCTTGGCTGGCCGGCGAACACCCCGATAAAATCGCAGGACTCTTCCTGATGACGGCGTTCAACCGACTCGTGGATGTAGCGCGCCATCACTATCCGGTTATGCCCGTACACTTACTGTTGCGCGATCGCTATGAAGCCGCGCGCGCCCTCGAGCACTACCGCGGTCCTGTCGGCATCCTGCTGGCAGGCAACGATAACGTCGTGCCCGCACAATTCGGCAAAGCCCTCTACGAGAGCTACCAAGGACCCAAACGACTCTGGATCCAGGATAACCGCAATCACAACACACTCGATTATGGTTCCGGAGAACCCTGGTGGCAGGAAGTCAAAACCTTCCTGCTCCAACATGCCCCGCCGCCCCTCATCCGCCTGTAACCGCACGTGCCCCACACCGTACAGTAGTCGGCGGCAGTCGCCCCCCTCGTCACTGCCGCAACACCTCTTCCAGCGCCGCAACCGTATTCACCGGCAAATCACACACATGATCCACGCACACATACGCCGTGGCACGATCTTCGAGCTTTGCCAGACTTCCCAGAAATGGCTGAATGGCGGACGGATCGCCCTTGCCCGCACACTGCGTCAGCATCAATATACGATTGGGCAGATAGTGTTGATGCACGACACGCAATAGTGCCTGCGAATCCTCGTCGGCAGGGGCACCCGCAATTAGAATCTGCCGGGGTTTCCCCAGCATAAAGTCCACGGCACTCATCATTGCCGGCATCGCATGCGGCACCTGTGCCAACGACCGCCCGAAGGCTTTGACCGTCTCCTCGGCGGCTTCCCGGTACGCGGCATTACCCGTCATCTCCGCCAGACGCAACAGGTTCATCGCACTCACCGAATTACCCGATGGCAGCGCCCCATCATGATCATCCTTCATCCGCAACAATATTTCCGGATCATCTGCCACCGTGTCAAAATAGCCCCCGCCCTCATGATCACGGAAGAGCGCATCCTGCTTTGCCTGCAACGTCATTGCCCACGCGAGATACTGCGTATCAAAGACCGCTTCATACGTATCCAGCAACGCCTGAATCAAAAACGCATAATCCTCCAAAAAGCCCGCACCAGACACCTCTCCCTCGCGATGCAACCGTGCCAGCGCGCCGGTCCCTGCGTCGTATAGTTCGCGCCGGATAAACCCGATTGCACCCAAGGCCGCATCGCGGTAGGCCGCATCTCCCAGCACTTGCCAAGCCCGGGCAAACGCCGAAATCATTAACCCATTCCAGCCCGTAATGGCCTTGTCGTCGCGATGCGGACGCGGACGCCGGGCGCGATGCTCCTGCAGCCGTCCACGCAGCGCAACAAAACGTTCCTGCCATTCATCCGCCGAAACCGCAAGCTCCACGGCCAGATCGTCTAGCGTTGATGCAACATACAGCACATTCCGACCCGTAAACTCCGCATGTGGATCATCCACAACATTACCGGTCTCCTCAACGCCAAAGTATCGCCGCATCCAGGACGCATCATCACCCAGGACCGTATCCAGTTCAGCAGCCGACCAAACATAAAAGGCCCCCTCGGCATGCTGCCCGGGAGTATCCGGCAGGGCACTATCGGCATCCTCCGCCGAGAAAAACTGGCCTTCGGAACCACGCAACACCGCGAGAACATACGCCAGGACATCACGCACCACATCGGCATAAAAAACATCGCCCGTGATTTGATACGCATCCAGATACACGGGCACCAGTAGCGCTTGATCATACAACATCTTTTCAAAATGCGGGACGTGCCAGCGAGCATCGACCGCATAGCGATGGAACCCACCGCCAATCTGGTCATAAATGCCTCCCAAGGCCATACGCCGCAGCGTATGTAACGTCATGGACAACGCATCCGGAGCCCCCGCGCGGGCATGGTACCGCAACAGGAAGCCCGGCGCGGAAGGCCGCGGAAACTTTGGTGCTCCACCAAACCCGCCAAAACGAGGTTCGTAGCTCGCCTTGATGTTGCGATACGTCTGATGCAGCAACCCATCATCCAGATCAAGACTGGCCGTGTACTTGGCGGCAGAGGCCCGACGCAACTGTTCCACCACCCGCTGCCCCGCATCCACAATACCAGCCTGATCCTTCTCCCAGGCTGCCGCAATCTGCTCCAGAACAGAACGAAAACCGGGACGTCCCCAACGGTCATCCGGCGGATAATACGTGCCACCGGCAAACGGCTTGAGCTCCGGCGTCAACCAGACACTCAGCGGCCAGCCACCACTACCCGTCGTCGCCGTCACAAAAGTCATATAAACACGGTCCACATCCGGGCGCTCCTCCCGATCCACCTTGATCGGAATGAAATACCGGTTCAGAACGCTGGCGATTTCCTCGTTTTCAAAAGACTCCCGGTTCATCACGTGACACCAGTGACACGTCGAGTATCCCACCGACAAGAATATCGGCTTGTTCTCCCTGCGTGCCAACGCAAACGCCTCTTCGCCCCAAGGATGCCAGTTCACCGGATTGCCCGCATGCTGCTGCAAATACGGACTAATCGATCCCGCCAACCGATTCGTAGGCACCGCCCGAACACGCCCCGCTCCACCCTCCAAGGCATCTGCATTCCTTGCCATCATGCGTTCTCCTCCCGCCAATAACCCAAACAAAACCATTATCCAAAACCGCATACCGCTCTCCCGAATCAACACCTCCCGCATTTCACAATAAATAAAACGAGGAGTGCTGTCCATCCTTTCAATCATCTTCCCCTCGGCAAAGCCGAACAGCTCTTTCTGCGTCTTCTGCTTATTCTGTGGTTCCAATCGTTCCCTCCCCGAAACCGATCCTTGACGCGACAATCCCATTGCGTTTACTCTCCCCCGATGCTTAAGGAAACCCTCACAAGTGAACTCGTAACCGTCGATCTGCAAGGCCGCGACAAACCAGCGATCATCCGCGCGCTACTCGACATGCTTTGCCGTACCGGCAAAGTCAAAGATCCCGAGTTGGCACTCAAAGATCTACTCGATCATGAAGCCGAAATGTCGACGGGCATGGAAAATGGCATCGCTGTTCCCCACGTCAAAACCGATGCCGTGGACGAGCTGCTGGCTTGCGTCGGCATATCCAAGAAAAAAATCGATTTTGAGAGCTTGGATCGTCAGCCCTCACGCATCTTTATCATGACCCTGTCACCCAAAGGCGCAGGCGGCCCCCATGCCCGCTTTCTCGGCGACATTGCCCGCCTCCTGAGCGATACCAGGACCCGCAAAAAGATCCTCAAGGCCAAGTCAGACGAGCAACTCTTCGAACTCCTCACCGCCTGAGTTCCCCACATCTCAAAACCTTGTCAATCTGGTCAACAAGGTCAATACGGTCAAACAAGCACGACAACAGGGGCTCTTTTTTTGCCATAAAGCGCCATTTTGTCTCATTCCCTACCTAAGCCCCAGGCCTCGTCTACAGCCATTTTGACACACTTCAACAACCCATTCCATAATCCATATTCTTATAATTATCAGCACAACAACCACTTACAACTCCACAACCCAACTTGGCACGCCCTATGCTAAACAGAATAGCGAAAACGGCGGCCTCCGTGGTGGAGCCCGCAAGTACAGGTAATTGAATAAGACAGCAAAGAGGAGGTGGATTATGTTCGAGCTTACAACATGGCCACGCAGCGCATGGTCAATTTTTGATGAACTCGAATCGCTTCAAGAAAGCATGAACCGGGCCCTTCGGAACACACAGCCAAACGCCGATTACCGCGGCGAGCGCTATCCGCTTTTGAATGTGTGGACCTCGCCCGATGGCTTGCTCGTTGAAGCCGATATGCCCGGGGTGGACCCCGCGGATGTAGATATCGATCTTGTCGGTGATGAGCTGACGATCAGCGGCAAGGTGAATGCCACAGCCGAAGGCGAAAATGTGGTCGTGCATCGCCAGGAGCGGCCGCACGGGGAGTTCGCGCGCAAACTGAAACTTCCCTTCCGCGTCGACAACAACAATGTTTCGGCCGCGTTTCGCAATGGCGTACTGCGCGTCAAACTGCCGCGTTCGGAAGAGGAAAAACCACGCAAGATTGCCGTACAGGCGGCTTGAATCTTTTGATACGAAAGGAGGACATCACCATGACAACAGACAAAGACACAACGGCCGTACAGAACCCGTCTCGGAACGAAACCCCGCAAACCGTATATGTTCCACCCGTGGACATCCGGGAGGATGGCGAAAGCTTGACGCTTCTCGCGGATCTCCCCGGCACCGAACAGCACGAAGTCGACCTGAGCATGGAAAATGGCGTTCTGACCATTGACGCCAAACCCACCATGCAAGCACCGGAAGGCTACACGCTGGCAGGACAGGAATGGGATTACGGAACCTTTCACCGCAGGTTCCAGATTTCCGATGCCGTCCAAGTGGACAAAATTACGGCTACAGTACGGAACGGCACACTGAAAGTCACAATTCCCAAACGGGAGGAAGTACGCACACGCAAAATCGAAATCGGAAAATAAGGAGTTTCGGGTCCGGCCAGTACGGCCGGATCCATTTCAAACAGAAAGGAGGTATGTCATGGCTATCAAAGATCTGGTTCCAACACTGAACCGCAAACGCAGCAACCTGCCAGGCCTCCGGCGCGATACCGATCCACTGGCGCAAATCCAGAGCGAAATGAACCGGCTGTTTGATGACCTGTTCACATTGACCGGCTCACCCTTCGACTGGAGCGAAGACAAAAGCCTGACGGCACCGCGCGTTGACGTGGCAGAGGAGGACAAGGAAATTACCGTTACGGCAGAACTACCGGGCATGGACGAGAAAGACGTTCAAGTCGAAATGGATGATTATGCCATAACGATTCGAGGCGAAAAACGCGCAGAACACACCGACAAGAAGCGCAACTGGTCGCGCCGGGAACTACACTACGGCAGCTTCCATCGCGTCGTACCCCTGCCAAGCCAGGTGGATGGCGCCAAGGCCAAGGCCAACTTCCGCAAAGGTGTTCTAACGATCACAGCCCCGAAACGCGAGACCACCGAGCCCCGCAGGCGCATCACCATTCAAACCGACTGAGTCCAACAACAGCAGGCTCTGTGGAGGATGACAGTTACGGGCATTTCGCGAAACCACGAAATGCCCGCATGCATGCAATAATTCCGCCCCCTAGGCTGACCGGATTATGCACCAGATTGTAACTTCACCGCCCACCGGGTTTACCGTAACAGTTTAGCGGATTCCGGTCGGGGTCATGATGAGTCCATCTTTGGCAGATTGCCAGGGTCGTAGATGTCGGAGATCGGAGTATCGCCTCCGCACAGAAGCAGTGTCTTGAGTAGATCGACTGGGTTTTTATTTTGTCGTTTCGCCGTGGGAGGAGTTGGGGTCAGCCCTTTTAAATAAACATTGAGGAGTTGGGGTCAGCCCTTTTAAATAAACATTGCAATAGCTGGTTGTTCATGCCATGTTGTTTTCATGGCACGACAATTGCGAGTTGAATATCCTGGAGCGATCTATCATGTAACCTGCCGTATGGTGGGTAGCTGGAAGACGGACAAGACGCCTCTTTTCAAGGATGATGCGGACTATGAGCGGTTCATGGAGCGTTTGTCCGAGCGCGTTGAACAGTTCAACATCCGCCTGTATCTGTTTGTTTGTATGACGAATCATTTCCACCTGGTTTTTGAGACGCCGGATGCGAATTGCTCGAAATTCATGCAGTCGCTTTCGACGGCCTACACGGTTTACTACAATCTTCGTCATGATCGCC
>JBLRXB010000051.1:0-12200 GCA_047920915.1 Kiritimatiellia bacterium | reverse complement strand
GCTCTGCAGTCGTTGGTAGACATGGCTTACAAGGGAGCCAAGGGTGAGAAGGGCTTCACGATTCCTGGTATTGGGAAGTTGATCAAGGTGCAGCGTGCTGCACGTACGGGTCGTAATCCGGCGACGGGCGAGACGATCAAGATCAAGGCTAAGAAGGTGTTGAAGTTCCGTCTGGCTAAGCAAGCCAAGGACGCTGTTCTTGGTGTCGCCAAGAAGTAATCTTCTTGCGTACTGTAAACTGCGGTCTGTACTCAGGCCGCAGTTTTTTTTTGTCGATGATCAATCGTGCCCCGTGCCGGGGTATCGTGCAGTTACCGTTACGTCGCGGATCTGGGGCTCCCAGCTGATGCTGGAGTGTGGCTGTGTTAGACGTGAGCAGTGGAACGTATGATATTCAAAAAAGGTCTTCAGTCTGCGGTTTGCGGTCTGTAGTCTTGCCCCGCAGCGCAGACTGGTGTTGCACATGCGGTGCGTTCATGAGAGGGTGATAGGCATGATGGATGATAATAAAAAAGAAAAACATGAGCCGCGGTTAGATGAGCAGCTTCAGGATTTGCTTGGTCGGCTGGGACCGATGTTTGGTAATGTAAGCGCGAAGCAATCGGCTGTAGCGGCAGATGAAACAGTTGCGCCCGACAACAGTCAAAAGATTCTGGATGCGATTCGGTCTTTTTCGATGCGTCCGCGTCAAATTCGTGATTACCTGGACCGCTTTGTTATACGGCAAGATGATGCCAAGAAGGTTTTGTCAGTTGCAGTCTGCGATCACTATAATCATGTGCGGCAGTGTCTGGAAAATCCTTCGTACGCCTCGGATGAATATTTGAAGCATAATGTGATTCTGCTCGGGCCAACGGGTGTTGGCAAAACGTATCTTATGCGTTGTATTGCACGTCTGATCGGGGTGCCTTTCGTGAAGGCCGATGCCACTAAGTTTTCGGAGACCGGTTATGTGGGGCGTGATGTGGATGATCTCGTGCGTGACCTGGTTGCTGTCGCCGACGGGAATCTCGAGTTAGCGCAGTATGGTATCGTGTATCTGGATGAAGTCGACAAGATCGCGGGTCAAGTCGGGGGCGGCAAAGATGTTTCGGGGCGAGGTGTGCAGACGGCGCTTTTGAAACTGATGGAAGAAGCGGATGTCAGTTTGTTTAGCCAGACGGATATTATCGGTCAGATGCAGGCCATCATGGAATTGCAGCGTGGCGGTGGTGCCCCGCAGCGTACGATCAATACCCGGCACATTTTGTTTATTATGAGCGGTGCATTCGACACGTTGCCGGAAATTGTCCGCAAGCGGGTGGGCAAGGGCCCCATTGGTTTTGGACAGGAAAGCGAACACGACAACTTGCAGGAAGACGAATGGTTGCATCAGGTGCAAACGCGCGATTTCATGCAGTATGGATTCGAACCGGAATTCATCGGACGTCTGCCGGTGCGGGTCGTTTGTAACCACTTGTCGGTGGAGGATCTGGAAGCCGTAATGCTGCAGTCGGAGGGTAGTATCCTGCGGCAGTATGAGCGCGATTTTAACGGTTACGGGATTGCGGTGGACTTTGCCAAGGAAGCGGTACGGGAGATTGCCATGCGGGCGCATGCCGAGAAAACCGGTGCGCGTGGTCTTATGACTGTACTGGAGCGTACGCTGCGTAACTACAAGTTTGAGTTGCCTTCCACGGCCGTAGAGGTACTCTCTGTCACGGCAGAAATGATTTGCAATCCCGAGCCGCATCTGGCTGAAATCTTGCGGGGTGCTGGCGATTCGCGTCGGCCTGATCTGGTTGCAGAGCTGGATGCCTTTCTGGCAAGCTTTGAGCGGGAACATGGTGTTACGCTACAGGTGAGCCAGGCGGTAGCAGACGAATTGCTGGATGATTGCATTGCGGCTGACCAGTCCTTGGCGCAATACTGGAAGGAACATTTTGCGGATATGGAATATGGCTTCCGCTTGCTTGCCAGCAATACCGGCAAGAAGCAATTCCGACTTACCAAGACCTTTATCCGCGCCCCCGGGAAGACACTTTCGGATTGGGTCGCAAAGAGTTTTGCGGCTGCATCGTAAACGCAGGCGTACATATTATTGACAGTTTGTCTGGGTGGAAGCAGATTGGTGAATATGAAAGAAATTATTACATGCTTGTTGGTTATGTTTTCTATGCCACTCGTGTTGCGGGCGAATCCCCAGTTGACGCGGTTGCAGATTGTCTATGAACGGGATGTTGCTGTTGTCGAGGAGGAGTTCCGGGCTGCGCGTCTAGCCCTGCCGCAGCGCTACATGCAGATCTTGCAAAGCATGGAGGTTCATTATACGCGTGAACAGGATAAACCCCTCGCTGAAAAGATTCGTACGGTTCGCCTCCAGTTTGTTCTGGATCCAACCCCGTCCGGGCTGGTCGTTGCCTCTGAACCGCCTATACTGGCGCGGTTACGCCAAAATTACGTGCAAGAGTTTGCGGCTTCTGCCCGGCACCGGCAGGAGCGTTTACAGGCTCTGGAGGTGCAGTATCGCGCCAGCTTAACGCAGTTGCGCACCGAATTGACCAGACGTGGAGATACGGATAGTGCGCAGCGGGTTTCATCCGTTCTGGCCGCCCTGCGCCCCGGCGGTGCCGTTGCCGCTGATGCGGTTGCGCCGGACGTCGAAATTGATCTGGGACTTGATTCCGGGATGGATGGCGGCGTGTCGACCGGACCGGTTACGCAGCCGGCGGCTAGCTCTCCTTGGGAACAGGAGGATGCGGATCGCGACGATGGCGATGATGGCGAGCGGAGCTTTGATGACTTGTTGAGCGAGTGGATGTAAGCGAATGGACGCGATTCCTGCGTATCGGGCGGCGCACGTGTGACGCTTTGCAATCTGGTAGACGCATATATGGATTTTACTTCATAGCGCAAAAATGATCTTATACTGATCGATATACGGCAGGGGCGCTTGCCGCGATTGAACCTTTTGGAAACGCGGTGGCATTCTTGCGCGTGTTAACGCAATTCATGTTGAAACGGGGTGTGTAATGGAGCTGGCAATTGCGATTGGGTTGAGTTACCTGCTGGGCAGTATTCCTTTTGGTTTGTTGATAGCGAAAAGCCGTGGTATCGACATCCGGGCGGTGGGAAGCGGTAATATCGGCGCTACGAATGTGATGCGGGAAGTGGGTAAGTCGTGGGGCATTATCACATTGATTCTGGATGCGCTCAAGGGTTTGATCGCGGCGATCGTTCTGCCGACGCTGGCCGGATATGCTGGTCCCGATTGGCTGCCGCTGGCTTGTGGTTTTACGGCCATTCTCGGGCATAGCTTTCCTCTTTATCTGAAGTTCAAGGGGGGCAAGGGGGTCGCCACGTCGGCCGGTGTTTTGATCGGGGTGGCCCCTGCTGCATTCGGCGTGGGTATCGGTGTTTTTGCCGTACTCTTTGCCTTGTTCCGGTATGTCTCGCTAGGTTCAATCGCGGCGGCCATTGTTGTGCCTGTCGCGTCTTTTCTTTTTGAACGGTTAAAAGTGGAGCCTGATTATTTCACGACTTATGTGCTTGTGGTGCTTGGTGTCATTGTGATCTGGCGACACCGGGCGAATATCCGCCGGTTGCTTGCCGGCACAGAAAATCGCATTGGTGGCGCGAGGAAGCAGATCGAGCCTTCCCGCGATGATGCGGTCGAGGCATAGAAGATGCAGAAAGATACGCAGATTTTGCCTGGTATCCTGAAGGCAGAGTCCTGTGAACTGGTGTGCGGCAACTCGCGCGTGATTATGTTGAGTCATGCGGCGGCGGTAACGCCATCGGGTGCCACGGCCGTGGATTGGTTTATGGCGAATGGCCTTGGCAAGCTTGTGGGGGTGATGGGGCCTGAGCACGGATTTCTGGGGCATGCACCAGCGGGGGTTCCCTGTCGTAGCTTCAGGCATCCGGTTTGGCGTCTGCCTGTGTATTCGTTGTACGGTAAAAATCGTGCTCCCAAGCGTGACTGGTTACGCAAGGCCGATGTTTTGCTGGTCGATTTACAGGATTTGGGTTATCGACCCTATACCTATGTTTCGACGTTACTGCTTGCAATGCAGGCGGCGGCACATTGCGGTATGCCTGTGGTGGTGGCGGATCGCCCGATCCCTTTGCCACATGTGGTCGATGGGCCAATGCTCGACCCGCGCTTTGAAAGCTTTGTCGGGCGTGTGGCGGTACCGCTGTGCTACGGGATGACCCCGGGGGAGATGGCGCGCTGGATCCATAAGCAGATGTTACCGGACTTGCCGTTGACAGTATTGCCGATGGAGGGATTCAGTCGCAAAAGCGTCGGGCTTGCGCATGGTCTGCCCTGGGTTTCGCCTTCGCCCTCGATCCGTAGTCCCGAGACGGCTGTTGTATATCCGGCAACGGTGGGGTTGGAGGGGTTGCCGCATATTGACCATGGCCGTTTTAGCGTGATGCCGTTTCAGTTAATCGGGGCACCATGGATCGAGCCGCAAATTCTAGCGGAACTGCTTATGGAACGTGCTTTGCCCGGGGTGGCGTTTCACCCATACGTCTATGTGCCTGCGGCTGGCAGGAAACCGCTTCCAGGGGTGCGTCTCGCGGTTCTGGATGCCCGCTCGTTTCGGCCGATCGAGGTGTTTGTCCATTTGTTGCATGTTTTGACGTTACGATATGGTCGCAAGCGCGTTTGGATGCATCCCGCCGCTCGTCCGGACTTTTTTGATCAATTGATGGGAACCGACCGTATTCGTACGGGCTTGTCGGAGGGCGTCAATCCGGCTGTGTTAATCCAGGAATGGACCTCCGACGTTTATCTGCGTCAGCGAAGGGATGCATTATTATACCGATGAAGATGAATGCCAAAATCCGGCATACGTATAAGATGCCGCGCAAAGCGATATTATTGGCGGCGGGCTTTGGAACCAGAATGCAACCACTGTCGTGGGATTTGCCGAAGCCTATGATGCCATTATTTGGTGTGCCTTTGTTGGAACATGCCTTGCAGACGGTTGTGTCCTGGGGGGTCGAGGATGTCCTGATTAATTTACATCATGCTCCGCATGAAATACTGCGCTGGTTCCATTCCCGGCAGCAGCGCGGCGGCCCGCGAATGGTGTTTTCCTTCGAGCCGGATATTCTGGGTACGGGGGGTGCCTTGCGCCGGGCAAGCCATTTTATTGGATCGGAGCCTTGCTGGCTGGTAAACACCGATATCGCTTTTGTGATGGACCCGATGCCTCTGGTGAAAATGTTTCATGCCCGACGCCCTCCGGCTGTGCTTTGGCTGGACCCTTCGCGAGGGCCGCGGACTGTGGCATGCAATGTAAAGGGGGTGATCGAGGATTTTGCGGTGGCTGTGCCAGGCGTGGAGGGAACGTATACCTACTGCGGTATCCAATTGTTGCATCCGAGATTGCTCGCGGGGTTGCCGCCGGAGCCTTTTTGTTCGGTTATTGATGCCTGTCGTAAAGTGATGAAAGATGGCAAGCCCATCTACGGGTGCGTTTCGCCCGGGAGTTACTGGGCTGATCTGGGAACGCCCGAAAGATATTTGCAGGCACATGCGGATGCGCCCGTGTCCCTTCGCCAGCGGGGGGATGGCCTCGTATGGCAAAGCAAGGCGTGTCTCCATTCCGTGCTTTGGCCAGGGGCGCAAATCGCGATGGGGGGATCTTTGGTGCGCTCGATTGCTGGTCGCGGGGTGCAGGTACAGGCGCCAATAGAGGATGCTTGCATCGTACGTGGCGATGTCGCAGGAATGCCTGCATCGATCCGGCAAGTATTCAGGGGGGTGCACATGGATCCTGAAAAAGCAGTGCTTGTGCAGTTACCGCGTCGCGGGTCGGATCGCAGCTTTGCTCGCCTGATGCAGGGGAAGCGTTCATTTATTCTGATCCAATATCGTCGTGACAGGCGGCCGGAAAATGCCAGATATGATGGGCACGCGCGTTTTCTTGCCCAAGTGGGCGTTGATGTTCCGCAGGTTCGTTATGCTGCGGCGGATGCGGGAATTCTTGTGATGGCGGATGTCGGGACGCAGTCTTTGCAGGATCTTGCGCCTGGGCAACGGGATTTGTGGTATCGGCGGACAATGCGCAATGTCGCACGCTTGCATGCCATTGCGCGAAAGGGGTGTCCTGAGCTTGAACCTGCGTTCGATGCCGATTTGTATGCCTGGGAGCATGATCTTTTTTTTGAGCAGTATGTGATGCGCGATTATCCAGAGGCATCCGGCATGACCTCTCTTTTTCGAAAGGAACTACAGGCTGTTGCTGGATTGCTGGCGACACTGCCTGATGTGCTCGTTCACCGTGATTTGCAGTCTAGTAATGTTTTGCTGCATCGAAATCGTGCCGTATTCATTGATTTTCAAGGGATGCGTGCAGGGCCAGCTGTTTACGATCTGGCATCGTTGCTATATGATCCCTATGTCGAGCTGACAAATGAGCAACGTATGCGGTATCTTGGATATTACTTGAAGGGTGCTGCTACGCAGCAGGCAGAGCAGGTACGGCGGATGCTGCCGGTCGCCGGCATACAGCGGTTAGTACAGGCACTGGGAGCATTTGGCCGGCTGGGAGCAAATGCGGAAACAGCAAGATTCCGCCTTTACATTCCTGCGGCCACGCGCACACTTACGAATTTGATGGCGGAAACCGAGTTATGTCCTGTATTGCTTGCATGGTTGCGTAAAACCGCAGTCGCCGATGCACATGGAAGCTGGTAATATTATGCACATGGATGATGTATGGCGCGATTTACACGGGGTTGTGGTGGACCACAGTTTTGCGGATCCCGTGGATAATTTGTGTTATGATGACACGCTGCTGTATTTAGCCGAAACGGGGCAGATTCGTGCTGCGCTGCGTTTTTGGGAGAGTCCGGTTCCATTTATCGTGCTTGGGCGGAGCGGGGATCCAGCGTCGGATTTGCAAATGGATGCCGCGCGTGGAGCTGGTGTACCCATCTATCGGCGTAGTTCAGGCGGGGGAACCGTTGTGCAGGGAACAGGGTGCCTGAATTATGCCGTCGTCCTGCCTAAGCAGGGAACATGGCAGGATGTGCGGGCCAGTTACCGGGATATTAGTGCTTGGTTGCTGGCTTCGCTACAGCAGCTTGGCATTAACGGAACCTATGAACCGATCTCGGATCTGGCTATCCAAGGACGCAAGTTTTCCGGGAACGCCCAGCGCCGGGGAAAAAACTTTCTGCTCCAACATGGAACAATCTTGTATGGATTCAATCTGGCATGGATTTCTGACTGGCTTGCACAGCCAGTGGCGCAGCCACCGTACCGGCGTAACCGCTCACATGCAGATTTCCTTGCTAATGTTGATTTGGAGCCTGAGGTTTGGAAGTGCGTTCTTGCAAAATCGTTTCAAGGTTCGCTGCATGCAGAGCCATTGCCTGGTTCATTGGAGGTTCTTGCACAACAGCGCACGTGGGGGCGGGTCGAAATGCTGTGATGGACTTCTTTGTAAGGTTGGGCGACCGCGAACGAAAAATAGTGGGGTATGCGTCTACCATTATTTGTGAATGCGATTTTTTACAGAGGGCGCAGATACGATGAAAGGGGTTAAATATGGCACAGGTTACATTCAAGGGAAGTCCGATTGCAATTGCGGGCGGGCTGCCGGCAAAAGGGAGCAAGGCTCCTTCTTTTAAACTGGTAGGCGCAGATTTGGCCGACGTTTCGCTAGATGGATTTTCGGGCAAAAAGGTCGTATTGAACATATTTCCAAGTATTGATACCCCAGTGTGTGCCATGTCGGTTAAGACGTTTAATCAGAAGGCGGCTGGTTGTTCGAATGTGGTTGTGCTTTGTGTATCGGTTGATTTGCCTTTTGCACAGGGGCGTTTTTGCGGGGCAGAAGGCGTTGAATCGGTGATAACGCTGTCCGCATTTCGTGATCGGGCCTTTGGTGATGCGTATGGCGTGCGCATCTTGGAGGGGCCGTTGGCTGGTTTATTTGCGCGTGCCGTGGTGGTGATTGATGCAGATGGCACTGTTTTGCATAGCGAACTGGTGCCCGAAATTGCACAGGAACCCGATTATGCTGCCGCGTTGGCGGCACTGTAAGGGCGCTAGCCGCTCCCGGCAATTTCTGGATGCCCGCTGGTGCAGCGTGTTGCCACCCAGCGGGTTTGTTCCGCTACTGGTCTGCACAGATTCTGATCCACACTTCGCGTTTTCTTGGCCCGTCAAATTCGCAAAAGAAAATACCTTGCCACGTACCTAGCGCGAGGTGACCGTTTTGAATAATGATTTGGGCGGATGATCCCATAAGAGATGCTTTGACATGTGCCGCAGTATTCCCTTCGCTGTGGCGATAGCCACCATGCCACGGCACAATTTTGTCCAGAACATGAATCATGTCATGGACGACATCAGGATCGGCATTTTCGTTGATTGTGACGCCCGCCGTTGTGTGTGGTACAAATACGGTTACGAGGCCGTCCTGTATACCACGGCCCTCGATGTATGATTGAACAGCGGATGTGATATTGACGAAATCGGTCCTGTTTATGGTGCTGATATCCAGTTTTTGCATGGTTCTGCCTTCCTGCTCTTGCCAGTCGTGTTTGTATACGAGATACTAATAACGTCTGATCGAACATCAGGCGAGCAGAAAAGCATTGCTGATGTTTGGCGACATGTGCTTTAGATAGGGTGCTGATGTTGCATTTGTTTCAAACGTTGATATGGGGGATCAATGAAAGGGATTTTCTTGCTGGTAGGTTTGGTTGCCGTGTTGTGTTCGGGGTTGGGATGCCAGACGACGGGGTGGGAGCAGCAGCGCCACCAGGATGCCCGTGCGGTGGCGGAAGTGGCAGAGTTGCGCATCAGTATGCAGCGCATGGAGCATCGCTTGGCAGATCTCGTTCGCGAGCAGGAGGTGTTGGGGCGTGATGTGCAGACACTGCAGCATGATGTGCGTCAGCAATCGGTACGCAACGAGGCCGCGTTGTCGGCCTTGTCGGGCCGTATCGATGAACAGGGACGTTCGCAGGCTGCGATGCGTCAGGAGTTGACGAATGAATTGAGCGCGCGTATGGAAGCCATTCTGCGCGCACAGACCCGCACCGCACCGGCCGCACCCCGGGGTGCGGGCACGCGCCCGCGGCCTGAAGTCGGATATGAGCACGAAGTCCAGGCGGGCGAGACACTTTCGGAAATTGCACGTGCCTATGGCGTTACATCCCAGGATATCGTGAATGCAAATCAAATGCGCGACCCGAATGTACTCCGGGTTGGTCAGAAGCTCTTCATTCCGGAACGTTCAAGATAGGCAGCATCCAGCGCACAGCGGTGCGTCCTTCTGACGGAACATTGATTACCGCATACTCGATCGGTGCTGGTGTGCGGGGTGTGGTTTGTTGCACGGGGCCGATCGGCTCTTGCCGTGGTTGGGTGCGCACCGGCATCGGTCGTATCGCTGTTTGCTGCGTTGCGGCAAGCATGCGCCGTATGGACTCCTGATCCGCAAGTAATGCTTCCATTTGTTCGCGCAGGCGAATGACCTCCGATGTGCGATCTTCCTGGATTGCTACTGCTGCCTGCCTTTGCTGATCGAGCATTTCTGCGTGCACAACCACTGCCGCCTGTTGGGCGGCCAATGCTTGCGCGGCTTGCTCCAGCCGTTGGTCGGCGATCTGCTGCCGCTGTGATAAGGCACCCACTGCATTTTCGATTTGCGCTGTGGTTCTGGCTAGCGCATCTGTGCGTGTATCGGCATGTCGCAGTGTGTAGCGAATGTAGATAGCTGCGCCCGAAAGCGTAGCAAGTATGGCAAGCATGCAGAGGACGGTAACGGTCCACAATCGGCGTTGTGCAACTTTGCGTTCCTTTTCGAGAAATAGCTGAAATGCCTCTAGAACGGGTAAAGATCCCGGTGCGCGCTGAATCCCTGCGAATTGGGTCCGCTCGATACGCTTGAGATTGTCGTCAAGCCGCACAAGTTGTGCTTTGACGGTTTTGGGCGGAAGTTGTTCGTTTTCCATTTGAACTACTTTCCTAATCGCATCCAAGGTGTGATTTTAAAGGGTGTTTTCGGTGGTGGTGCCGTGGGCCTTGGCGTTGGCGAAACGCGCCGCGCTTCGCGTCCTTGTTCACCATCTCCATCGGATACGCCCTCACCATCCTGTAATTCTTGCAGCTCGGCTTGCACTTGTTGCTCGATTTGTTCGAGGGGTGGCATATCCGGTTCATCCTGCCAGTCTCGCTGGATGTCTACTTCTACAACATCGTCAGGTGCAACGCTGGGTGGCTCTTCGTGATGCGCTTCTTCCGGCGTGGGGCTTGCTAGCTCTGCTTCGCTTGCATTCGGTAGGTCATTGCCCAAAATACTGTCGCCTTGGCGGGTGAATTGGAGAATCTCACGTTGGAATTGTTCCAGCCGACTGGATGCCGACCGCCAGTCTTGTTGCAGCTGCTCAATGCGTTTCGAAAGTACGGTTTCTTTCTGTTTCCAGCGGTTGGCTTCGTCGACATGCAATTTGTTTTGCTGGGCAATAAGCTGCTCTTTTTTGCGAATGGCTCCTTGGGCATCTTGCACCAATTTGCGCTGTTGCATGAGTTCGGCTTCGCGTTTGCGTCGTACGTCGCGTTCCTCGTCGTAGAATTTCTTCTGTTGTTCGAGGCGGACCTGGGTAGTGGATAGCTCCTGTTCCAATTCCCCGATTTGTTGTTGCAGTTCATCGGCGGCCATACGCATCCGATCCTGCTTTTCGGTCTCGAGGCGTTTCTGCTGCTCTTTTTCACGCTGTAGTTGTTCGATCCGTCCGTCCTGCGCCCGCCCCTGTGCCCGCAGTTGCTCGATCAGTTCCTTGTGCTCCTGATTCATGGCGTCGAGTTTTGCTAGCCGATCATCAAAGGCCTGCTGTTTGCGCTGCAGTTCGAGGCGCAGTTGTTCGGTTTCTCCGTTGGCAATGCGGTTAGTATCTTCTAGTTTGCGGATTTTGTGTTCGAAGTCTTCCTTTGTGGCTCGCAATTGCTCGGCGGCTGTCCGGAGATCCTGACGCTTGGTTTCAAGCTGTTCTTCGAGACTGTTTTGGCGCTCGGCTGCCTCGCGGGCGGACTTCTCGTGCTGCTCAATGGCTTTTTCGAGTTCGCGCATGCGCAGGCCTAGGTCCTCGACACGCGCCTTTTCCGAATCGATCAGGTCGCTGCGTAATTGCAGCTGACGGCGATTGTCTTCAATGGTTGTCTTGAGTGCCGTGATTTCCTTGGCGCGGGCGTCTCCAACCTCACCTGCTTTTTGCAGGTCTTCGAGCCGCGCTTGAAGCTGGCGTTGCAGATCGGCATTGTCGCGTTGCACTTGATCGCTCTTCTGTTCCTGCTCTTTGATTTTTGCACGCAGTTCGACTTCTAGCTTGGAAAGGCGCTCCAGATCTTTTTGTAGCGTTTGTTCGCGCCGCTGGGATTCTTGCTGGGCTTTTTCATGTTGCGCTACGGCGGTGGTCAGCGTCTGCTGGACACGGAAAATATCGTCTTTGAGTTGGTCTTCGGCTAGCTTGGCGGCATCGGTCTGGTTGCGCAGTAACTGGATTTCATCCTGCAATTTGGCTTCTTGCTCCGCAAAGTCCTTTTGCATGGTTTCGAGACTTTGCCGGGATTCTTTCGAGAGCGCTTCGAGGCGCTCCATGCCGGATTCTGCGGTTTGGCGCGCCTGCTCGCTCTGCTGCAGAGATTCCTGCAACTGCTGCTGTGTCTGCTCTGCCTGTTGCTTGTATTCCGCGAGTTGTATGCGCTCCCGATCAAGCGCCTCTTGCAGTTGCTGCTTGTCGTCTTGAAGGCGTGCAACGGTACCTTCCAGTTCCTGTGTCCTGGCTTCTAACGATTGTCGGGTTTGTCGACCATGCTCTTCTGCCTCGCGCGCGGCGCGCTCTTTTTCGGCTAGTATTTCCCGCACGCTGGAGAGTTCTGCGTGCGCGGCTTGTCGTTGCTCGCTGCTTTCGGCAAGTCTTTCTTCCAGGGATTGTTTTTCCTGTGTTACTTGATTGAGCTTGTCGTTGGTAACATGAGACTGCTGATCACTTTCCCAGCGGATTTGTTCAGTCTTTGCTTCGGCATCCCTGAGTTGCGTTTCTAAATCGCCAGCCTGACGCATGAGGTCTTCCTCACGTGCTTGTGTTTCACGCAAGGCGGATTCAAGCATTTGCAATTCTGTACGCAGATGTTCGCATTCGGATTGCGCTTTCTCGGTGTCGCGTTGCTGCGATTCCAGTGCCAT
>JBLRXB010000050.1:0-12323 GCA_047920915.1 Kiritimatiellia bacterium | reverse complement strand
GTTCAGGTGTTCAGGACTTTGGTCACCGCCGCTCTGAGGGTGGCAAGTTCATTACAAACACAGATCAGGCCTACGAGCAGGAGGAGCGTACCGCGTTGTTTGGCGAGGCTGTCATTGATTTGGTCAAGAACGTTCCGCTCAATCCTGTCATGCGTCGTCTAGTTAATCAACTGGTTGGAACGGGTACGAGTATTGGAGCAAACTACTGCGAGGCTGTTAATTGCGTATTGAAAAAAGGATTTTCGACACAAGATGTCAATCTGCCAACGAGAAGCTCGTGAAGCCAAGTTTTTTCTACGAATGTTAGCTCGGGCCGTAGCTGAGTTGAAGGCTGATGCAAGAACGCTCTGGCAGGAAGCAAAGGAACTGCATTTGATATTTGCCAGGATCTACCGAGCATCGCGAATGCACAGCATATTCCACATTGGGTATTTCGGGTTTCTTTGGGTGATGGGGCATTTGGTCATTTGGCTCTCATGCTGAAGCCCATTTTCTGAATCAGTCAGATTTCTCATTATGCGCAACACCGTCAGAAGTGAGATGCGTCCATGATGTCGTCTCGAGTACGGTTAGGCTTGCGGTTTGTGGGCGCGCGAGGCATGCTAGCAATGCACAACTTTTATATATGCATGCAGGGAGATCTGGATTGAGTACGTTAGCATTACTGACACTGGTTTTGGTTGGGATACTGGGGATTGAGGGATTTGCGATGCTGGTCAAGCCTGCGGCTTTCCGGTGCTGGTTGCAGCGGTTTCCCCGGGATGTGTGGAGTGGCAGGATTTTGGCTGCACTGGCGATTTTATGGGCGGCGTTTCTGTTGTATGATATGTCGTTGGGTCGCTTTGATGCGTATAAGCCGTTGGTTTGGCCACTGGCTATCATTTTGACCGGTTTTGTCTGGGTTTACATGGATGAGCTGCTGGCACCGCGTGCGTTAGGTGCGTTGTTGCTGTTGTATCCTGCCCCGGTGCTTGCTGCTGCACGCTGGCATGATTCATCCTGGCGTGTGGTGATGTCTTTTCTGGCCTATGTCTGTGTCGTAAAAGGGATGGCACTGCTTTTGAGCCCCTATTGGTTTCGCATGGGTGTGGAGCGATTTCTTGCCACGGACAAGCGTTGTCGCTTATGGGGAGGGGTGGCATTGGCAGGTGGTCTTTTCCTGCTGCTGCTGGCGGTGGTGGTGTATTAAGTGTGGCACGGGCTTGCGTTGGCCGTCTCACGTCTCATGTTTCATGGCCAGCATTTCGCGCTGGCGGCAGACCTCGAAGAGCAGGATGGTTGTGGCTGTGGCGACATTGAGAGAGTCCGCTTGTCCGTGCATGGGTATCCTGACTTGATGGTTGGCCTGTTCCATCCAGGTCGAGCTCAAACCATATTGTTCGGTTCCGACGACGATTGCGATCGGGACCGTGCAGTCGATCTGTGTGTAGAGGCCTTCGGCATGGGGGGTTGCCGCCAGGCTGCAGATGCCGTGTGCACGCAGCCAGGCAATTGTTTCTGCGGATGAGGCCTCAACGACCGGGCGGCAGAATAGCGTGCCGATGCTCGCTCGCACGACATTGGGGTTATTGATATCGGTGCAGCGGTCGCACACGATGACGGCATCTGCTCCTGCGGCATCGGCACTACGCAAGATGGTGCCGAGATTGCCGGGTTTCTCGATGGATTCGGCGATTACAAGGAACGGTCTCTCGGTGAGGGGAATATCGGACAGTTTGCTGTGCAATTGGGGGCCGAGTGCGAGCAGGCCATCAGGGCGGTCGCGATAGGAGATTTTTTCAAATACGGGCTTGTTGCAATGTAGCAGGCGTGTGCCGCTCGCATGGAGTGTATCCAGCAACTTCTGGTTGTTATCGCCTTGAAAGAGGTCCGCGCAGAAGAAGAGTGTTTCAATGGTATGATGATTGGTGTGTGCGCGGAGTATTTCGCGGTAGCCCTCGATGAGCATGAGGCCGGATGCGTCGCGATGAGAGCGCTGCCGCAGCTTGATAACCTGTTTGATACGAGGATTGGCAGTACTGGTGATGTCGAGTGCAGGTAGCTTCATGCGATCAGGGTTGGTGTTGGATAATCGCTTCGGCGGAGACGCCACCGGTCGTTTGTCCAGGATCGAGGCTCGTTTCGGAGCTGGTGCGTACATTTGCCGTTACGCGAAGAGCCACGACCTCATTTGTCCCACTAATTGCTGTATAAACGGTGCTGTTGCCTTTGCGGGCAGATAAAATACCTGACTTTGTCGGTTCATTTCCCGTGGTCACGATTTCCCATGTGTAATCTTGCAAGCCGGTGACCGTAAATTCCTGTGATTGTCCGAGGCGAATCGTCGCGTTGTTGGGTGTGATTGAAAGGTCGGCTTGCTCGGATGGTTCGGTGTCGCAGCCCGGCAGCGCGAACAAGGTTGCGATCATGAGCGTAGAAATCATAATTCGATAAGATATGGTGTGCATAATAGCGTTCATCCTCTGGGCCCGATCGTACAAATCGGCATTGCAGCCTTACGAATAACATCTGGTGTCATACTAGCCTGTTTTGTATTGGGCTGTCAACATGCCCGGTAGATTCTTTGGTGTTGTGTCTTGCATGGGGGATTATAGTCATGATAGAAGTTGCCCGTTGTTGTTGGTTTTCGGCGACAAGGCTCGAGCTGGTTTTTTGCTTCAGAGAGGATAATGGCGTGCTTATGGCAGAAGTAGAGGAACAGGCGATTTCAAAGGTGCCGTTTTTTCGTAGCGTGGACTGGTTCGCCTTCTGGGTGGCCGGGCTGATTGCATTGGTGGTGTACACGTATACGTTGGCTCCTTCGGTGACGCTGGAGGATGGTGGGGAGCTGGCTGTGGCGGGAGACTGGCTGGGGGTGCCGCATCCGCCGGGCTATCCGAGTTGGACGATGCTAGCATGGCTGTTTGCCAGGATCTTTTCATTCGTGACCTTCCGCGGGCAGCCCAATCCAACGTGGGGTATCGCGTTTCTTTCGGCTTTTTTTGGTGCATTGGCCGCTGGTTTGGCTGCATTGCTGGTTTGCCGGTCCGGACGCGACTTGTTGCATCTTTCGCAATCGATTTCACATAATATGTCCACGAAGATGGAACATGTGATTTGTGCTGTTGCGGGGGTTACAAGCAGTTTGCTGTTTGCTTTTACCCCGATTATGTGGTCGCAGTCCGTTATCGTGGAAGTATACAGTCTGAATGCTTTTTTCCTGATTCTGGTGATGCTGCTGGTTTATATGTGGCTTTGCCGTCCTAAGGATCGCTATCTGTACTGGGCGGCGTTGGTTTTCGGGATTGGTTTGACGAACTATCAGGTTTTGCTTCTGGCAGCGCTGGCTCTTGCGATTGTTGTGATGTTCAAGGATTTTGAACTGTTTCGCGATTTTGCTGTGGTTGGCGGTCCGATCACGGCGGCGATAGTCGGGGTCTATGTCGGCATCTTGCCTGCAATAAGTCATCCTACGGCCCCCTTGTGGTATACCTACCTTGGTTTGAACGGAGCCTTGCTGATACTTGCGTATTATTTTCTGCCGCGCGGCAAGACGGTGGCTATCACCATTTTGCTGGCACAAGTCGGGGTTGCGGTATATGTCTACATGCCGATTGTTTCCGATTTGCGCAATCCGCCGATGAATTGGGGGTATCCGCGTACATGGGAAGGATTCATGCATGCCGTCAGTCGCGGCCAGTATGAGCAAATTACGCCAGTTGATATGTTTTCGTTGCGATATTTGGAGCAAATCGGGACGTATCTTGCGGATTTACGGCTGAATTTTACCATGTTTATTTCTTTGGTCGCTTTTCTCCCATTTTGTACGTGGCGCTGGAACCGGGCGGATGGGAGGCCTGCGTTTGATGCGATGAAGTGGGGCATTGTGCTGACACTGGTGGCGCTGTGTTTGTTGCCATTTGCCCGTTTTTTTCCGTTTTATAAAATTCCGTCCCTGGGGGTTTTCCTGTTGCTGGTGGTTGGCGCGACGATGATGACGGTCGTTCGTTTCCGTGGGCTTTGGGAAACGCATGTGCTGGGGGTCGGGGCACGCATGTGGGAGCGGGTGACGACTCTGGTCGTAGCATTGGTGCTAGCAAGTGTTTATCTGGTGCTGGTTTTCCGGAAGTTTTTGGGTGTCATTGAGCCGCTGCGTAGTGGTCAGCCCCTGCCGGGGACTTTTGTTTGGGAGCTTCTGTTCATTCCTCTTTTGATTCTGATTCCGGTGCTTGTGGTATGGGGTGCCCTGCATGTGGCCCGCCTGGAGAATCGCTTTGTTCTGACGGTCGACCCCGGGGTGCAGCGCTGGATGGTTTCGACGCTTATCGCGTTTGTGACGTTAAGTTTAGGGTTGATTGCTTTGGCTAATCTTAAGATGGACATTCAGGATACGTTTATCCAGCGGGTGAAGTTCATTTCCTCTCACTTGTTTTTTTCATTTTGGATTGGGTATGGATTGATTTTCCTGTTGGCTTATCTGGATGCGAAGTTTGGGCGTGAGAGTAAGTCTTTGTGCGGTATGGCCGTGATCGTTGCTGCTTTGCTGCCGGTCATCCCGATCTGGGCAAATGCCTATAATGAACGACTTATATTGGTGTATGGCGGCGCAGATCAGCATTATCGTGATTTTGGCTGGCAGTTCGGGAATTATTCCTTGCGTGGTGCGCAGGCGATTCTGGAAGAGTTGGAACCGGATGAGGAACCGCTGCCGAATCCTTCCTTTCCGCCGGAGATGGGGCCAAGGGCCATTTTTTTCGGGGGAACGGACCCAGGCCGTTTTGTGCCGACATACATGATTTATTCGGCGGATGTACGGCCGGATGTGCATTTGATTACGCAGAATGCGTTGGCCGACGGCACGTACATGAGTGTGATGCGTGATTTATACGGTAATGACATCTGGATTCCCAGTGTGGCTGACAGTGCGAGTGCGTTTGGGGAATTTGTCCGGGAGATCGAGCAGGGAATACGTCCGCCGATGCCCGGTGTGACGATACAAAATGGTCGGGTCCAGGTCAGTGGTGTCATGGGTGTGATGGAGATTAATGCGCTGCTGGCGCGACAGATATTTGAGCGCAACCGTGATCGTCACGACTTCTATGTTGAGGAAAGTTACGTGATTCGCTGGATGTATCCCTATTTGACGCCACATGGGTTGATCATGAAGATCAACCGCGACTCGTTGCCGCGATTGCCGCAAGCTGTTGTCGATGACGATCTTGACTTCTGGGACTGGTATATGCGGCGTTTTCTGGTGCATCCGATGTTCCGTCGGGATGTGGTTGCGCAAAAGTCTTTTTCCAAGTTACGCAGTGCGGTTGCCGGTTTGTATGGGCATCGAGGGCTTTTACGCTCGGCGGAAATTGCCTTTCTGGAAGCTTTGGATTTGTATCCATTGAGTCCGGAAGCGCATTTTCGTTTGGCTGAGCTGTATTTGCGTAGTGGTCGGTTTGCCCCTGCGCGGGCCTTGATTGCATCTTTTCGTGCGTTGGATCCAGCGAATGAGCGCGCCGATGATTTTCTGTCGCAGATTGACAGTATTGAGCAAATGCATGTGCGGTTGCAGGATTTGGAACAGCAATTGCGGGCTGGTACGATTACGGCGCAAGATGCGCTGAGCTTGGCAGACATGTATCGGCAAAGAGGTCAGGTTGCGCAATTTCGCTCTGTGGCCGAGAGTCTTGTCGGGGCGCCCAATATGCCTTCGTTCCTGTTGTTTCCGTTGGCGAACATGTATGCACAGGCGGGGATGCATGCGCGTGGGCGCGAGGTTGCACGACTGGCACTGGAACGTATGCCGCCGGATGTTCCGCCTGCGGCGTATCGCGATGCCGTCCAGGTTTTTCGTGCGGTACAGGATAAGGAGATGTTGCTGTTAGCTTTGAACCGGTATCTGGAACGGCAGCCCGAGGATTGGATGCAGTGGATGGAATTAGCCCGTTTGCAGATGGTGCGGAATGATCCGGATGCGGCGGGTGTTGCCTTGCGTGCAGCGATGCGTTTTGGCGGAACGGAGGCACGTCTTGCGATAGAAACGAATCCTGCTTTGCATCGTATCCTCCAACAGCAGGGCGACCGTCGGCGCGATGTTCTGGGAATCGGGCGATAAAGAGACCGGTAGATGCGGCCAAGAATTCATAGTACAGATTTGCAGCATTTTCATGATATCGAGCGCGCGCTCTGGCGGTTGTTTGGGTGTTTCGGTCCGCTTTGCGGCCGATGTGCACGCAAGACCCTTCGGGAGCATGCCGTGGGGGATCGTTCGGCGCGTGTGGATTGGTGTTGTTGTATGATTGACAATCAGGTGCATGATCACTGGGATACGCTCAATCCTGTGCAGTCGCATTACGATCGCAAGTGGTATGAGAAGCTTGTGCCCTTGCCGCTGGGCCGGATGCCCGGTAATGGGCCTTGCCCTGCATTGGGAGAAGCCGGATGCCGGTTGCGGCGCTGTCGTCCCGTAACTTGCACGACGCAGCTTTGTAACAAGATGTTAAAGGTTTTAGCAGCGCTGGATTTGTATGCGGGGCCGACGGAATCTGCACGACAAATCGAGGAGTTTGTCGCCCTGCCCGATATTTTGTTTGCGCTCTACGGGGCGAGGCGAGACAATCGCAAGGTTCCGGTATCGGATGTGCAGGTCTATTTGGATGCAATCCATGGATATCGGCGGCGCTTGGAGGCGGTCCCGGCGGCAAGACTGTGCGCAGCGATTGATGCGGTCTTGCCGGATGACGGGGGTGCTTGACACAAGAGGGGGCAGGATGCGTGTGGGACTTGTCCAATTGGCGGCCAATTTGGTGACGGCAGGGGATTGTCACCATTATGCGGCATACGTCCGGGATGCTGCGGCTGCTGGCTGTCGCTGGGTTGTGTTTCCTGAGCTTTCCGATACGGGCTATGATCTTGCCGGGCGGGATCTCTGCACGCCGGCGCATGAAATGGCTGTCGCAGATGCTGCGAAGACGCATCAAGTCTGGGTGTTTGCTGGTATGTGTGAGCGCAGCGTCGAAGGACAGTGGTTTGATGCCTTGAAGGTCTTTTCGCCGGCCGGCCGGCTGGCGGGGTGCTATCGGAAGTTGCACTTGTTTCGTGATGCGCAGGTTGATGAAACGCATTATTTTGAAGCCGGAAGTCGGCCTGTGATTATTGATGTGGATGGTGTCAAGGTTGGATTGTGCGTATGCTTTGATCTGCGTTTTCCCACCCTGTATCGTGCTTATGCGGTTTCGGGGGCAGAGGTGTTGCTGACGGTTGCGGCATGGCCGATGGCACGGATTGCGGATTGGCGCTTGTTGCAGTGTGCGCGTGCGCTTGAGAATCAGGCGTACACCTTGGGGGTTAATTATTGTGGGACCAAGGGGCGATTTTGCTTTGGGGGGAGCTCGCTTGCCTGTGGTCCGGATGGCAGTGAGCTGGCGGTAGGAAACCCATTTGACGCCGAGCTGGTAGTGTGTGATCTGGACATCGAACGCATAGGTAAGGTAAGGCAGTCGTTGCCGGTGCTTGCGGCAGAAAGGGATGTGTTCGGGGGAAAGAGGGAGTAAGGCAGGGCATATGGAAAAAGGATCGAGCGAGGAAATCGACTATAATCGGGCGTTGCAGCATGGATTGTATGTGTTTCCTGTGTTATTGCTGTTTGTCGGGTTGTGTATCGATTCCCCGCGGGTTCTGCTGGAAGGCTTGCGAGCGATCATGCTTTCGCCTAGCGTGTTGCTGCATGATTACTTGGAGGTTGGCGGGCTTGGTGCAACCTTGGTGAATGCCGGACTGTGCGGGATCATTTGCTGTGTGCTGCTCGTCTTATTGCGTGTGGAGTTAAATGGTCCTTTCGTGGCTGCGGTCTACACGGTTGTCGGTTTTGCTTTTTTTGGTAAGAATGTTCTCAATATATGGCCGATTTTCTTCGGAACGGCTCTTTTTGCAAAGGTGCAGGGTGTGCCACTGCGCAACTATGCACTGGTGGCGCTTTTTGGCACGACACTGGCACCTTTGGTTAGTGCGATTGCCTTCGGTTCGCATTTGACGGGGGTGTCGGCAATTGCGGTTGGTGTTCTGATGGGAGTGGTAGCCGGATTTGTCCTGCCGCCGCTGGCCTCGCACATGCTGCGTTTTCACGATGGCTACAATATTTATAACATCGGCTTCACGGGCGGCATCATCGGCTCCTTTTTAACCGCTTGGTTGCGGAGTTTTGATTTTACGATTGGACCGACTTCCTTCCTTTCACCAGCTTACGATCGCATTCTGAGGGTGCTATTGATGGCTTTTTTTAGCTTTCTCATGCTGTTTGGCTATGTTATCGACCGTTGTGGCAAGCGCGTTCTTGCTGAGAAGATGCGGCTGATCCATGCCTCGTCGGGGCGGTTGATCTCTGATTTTATGCGGATTGGTGATTTCCCCTCCATGGTGTTCAATATGGGGTTCATGGGGTTGATCGCTTCGTTTTTTGTGATTGTGCTTGGTGGACAATTTAACGGTCCCGTGATTGGGGGCATTCTGACGGTGACGGGATTTGCCGCTTTCGGGAAGCATGTGAAGAACTGTGTCCCTATTCTTGCCGGTGTTTATCTGGCGTCCTTGCTGAAGATATGGGATGGGGGTAGCACACCGGTTATTATAGCGGGTTTATTTGGTACGACGCTTGCGCCTATCGCCGGACAGTTCGGGGTGTTTGCCGGGGTACTGGCGGGATTTTGTCACTTATCGATCGTGATGAACGTCGGGGTTCTACATGGTGGCGTGAATCTCTACAACAATGGATTTGCGGGGGGATTTGTGGCCTCTTTTCTGGTTCCGATTATCAATGCACTTAAGAGGGAGAGCAAGGCATGAAACATGAAGTAAAAAAGGTCATGAAGATTGCGGATGAGGTGATGACGGTTTGCATGTACAAGTATGAACCGGAAACGTCGTATTTTGCGGCGGAGCGGTCTGAAAATGGATATGACTTGATTTTTCGTTTTCGCGGCGTCGCGCTGCGGGACGAGGATGTTGCTTATTTGCGCGACAGGTTGTCTGCCGACCGGAATCCCGAGCTTGAGGATTACTACTGGCAATTGGCGGGCGAGGTTGAGAACAGCAACGAGCTTTATCTCGTGGCGTTGATGACGGATCTGGCGGAAGTCAGTTATGATGGTGATGCTTTGTTGATTCATCTGGTGCGCAAGCAGGATCCGGTCTAGTCTGCTGTCATGATGCCGCCGGAAACATATTACCCCGTGGTTGCAGATGTGCCCGTGCGCGTATTTGCTTCAGCCGGTTTACGTTTATTGGGCATCGCGGCTGCGGATGCTGCCCCTGAAGCCTCGGAGCGATATCGCCAATGGCTGGCTGCTGGTAGGCATGGTGACATGGATTGGTTGGAGCGTCATGCAGCTGCAAAATATACACCGCAGGCAATCGTGCCGGGATGCCGGTCGGTTCTGATTGCAGGGCTTTCTTATTATCAGCCTGGTGTTTGTGATGGCGTTCAAGGGCGGGTCGCTCGCTATGCCTGGGGACGGGATTATCACAAGGTTCTTGGAAATCGTTTGCGCAAGGTCGCGCGAGAATTGGCGCTGCTGTATCCGGAACATGCCTTCAAGGGCTATGCAGATGCGGTGCCGCTTGATGAACGGTATTATGCGGCGGCAGGAGCGGCAGGGTTTCTGGGTCGCAACACGCTACTGATCCATAGCGGGCTCGGGAGTTGGTTTGTCATTGGCGAAGTTTTGTCGACGTACCATTGGTCTTGCACTACTTTGGATGGGCCACGGCATGGGGCTTGTCCGCGTGGTTGCCGGAAATGTCTGGATGTGTGCCCAACGGGGGCGCTGACAGGATCTGGACAGATGGATGCGCGGCGCTGTATTTCTTATCTGACAATTGAGCACAAGGGAGGAATTCCGCTTGCGTTACGCAAGCAGATGGGGGATTGGATTTTTGGTTGTGATCTTTGTCAGGAGGTGTGTCCGTTTCAACTGCGTAGACAGGTGACGCAGGAAGCGGACTTTCTGGCATGGCGTGCTGGTCCCGGTTTGGCGCCGGCCGAGATTTTACAAATGGATGCCGATGGCTTTGCTGCGCGGTTTGCCGGTACGCCGATAATGCGAACCGGATTATGGCGGATGCAGCGCAATGCTTGCATTGTGGCCGGGAATTTGCAGGATGTGGCAAGTGTTTTTGGGTTACAACGCATCCGCTGCGGTACCGATTCGGTTCTTCGTGAGCATGCTGCCTGGGCATTGTCGCAGTATGATTGTTCCTAGCGGCTTTCGATAGCTTCGAATTCCAGTGTGAATAGGTTGGCGATGCCAACGGAGTGGATGAGTAAGGCATTTTCATGGCTGATGGTGGCTGCGGTTACGGTGAAATTAAAGGATCCGGTAAAGACAAAGCTTTGATCGAGCACGGCAAATTTGTGGTGCATGGATGCAAAGCGTCCGCGCATTTCAATGGGGGTGGTTTGGATGTTTTTCAGCCGGCCAAGGTTGGTGATGTGTTCCGACATGCGGCCGGTTTCGATTTGCCCGGCATAGTATTTGATGTGGATCTGGACCCCGCGCTGTGCGGCTTCCTGAAGTGCTTCGGCGATGGTGGTGCTGGTCAGGGTGTAAATGGCAATCAGGATTTCGTGGCGGGTATCCTGAATGGCAGCAAGCAGCAGGGATTCGCAGGCCGGTCCAAATGCGGCGATACTGCGGCCCTCGAACTCGTGGCGATCGCGGGTGGCCATGCGACTTCCGGGTGGACGGGGATCGATGACGGGGCGTCCGGACAGTCGGCGTGCCATGACTTGATCGCGCCAGATCAGGCGGCTTATGGGGATGGCTATGCGCTGTTCGTCGCGAGATGCCAGTATGACCTGGTCTTGTTGAATGTTGATAAATGCAGCTTCGATAGATTCGCCCGCTGCACTGGTCCAAGTGCGATAGGTAAGTTCCGGTAGTGCTGGGGGAGGCGTCCGCGCCAAGAGGGCGGAATGCGTGGCAATAAGCAGCAGAATAGCGAGAATCTTGGGCAGGACGATGAACCTGCGCAGTTTGGCTTCCGGAGCAAGTTTTGATGGATAGGCGATCATGACCTCCATCCTAGCGGGATTCAGGTTTGATGGCAAGATGGGCTTTGGAGACGAACGCAAACCTAGTCGTCCAGCTGTTTTTCCAGCTCTGTGATGCGGGCTTCCAGTTTTGTGATGCGCTCATTGGCATCCTCGTGGATGCCCTGCAGGGCGGCAAGGAGGAATCCATTGACTTCATTTTGCTGTGACCATAGGCGGAAGGTGTAAAACCGCAGCAGGCCCCAAATGCCTTTTTTCAGAGCAATCAGGGGGCGGCTCCAGCGTTGGCGGCGCTCAATGATCTCGAAATCGCTGATATCAACAAATGCTGAGTCTTGTAGGGTTACCAGTAGTGCCTTGATAAATGCGGTGTTGTTTTTAAAACCGGCCGGCGATTGTACACGGCTCGAAATCAATCGCTCCAGCGGGAGTGTGACATGTTTCTGCCGGTTTTGGGCAGCATCCACAATCTTTTGTGCGGCCGCTTCGGTGTCGATGTTTTTAGCGAATACTTTTATCATATTGTATCATTTCTTATGCGGACTGTAGGAAAGGATTCGTGCGGATTTCCTGGTCGAGGGAGGATGCCTGGCCGTGTCCCGCGCAGATTTTGGTTGTGGCAGGCAGTGTAAGCAGGCGTTGCAGTGATGTTTTCAAGGCCGTGGCACTTCCGCCCGGGAAGTCTGTTCGCCCGGCAGAGCCGGCAAAAATGGTGTCGCCCGTAAAAAGGGTTTCGATCGTTGGGAAGTGGATACAAACGGAACCGGGGGAGTGTCCGGGGGTTTCGATTATATCAAAGACGAAGTTTCCGATCTGGTTGTCTTTGGATTCTGTGAGATCCGGATGCAGGTGTTCGGTTGGTGGTGCCGCAGGGGGACCATAGTAGGGCTGCATTTGGTTGGCAGCCGTAAAGGCCCAGGCGGCATCGGCAGGGTGCATTCGAATGGGTGCCGGATGTCGCGCGCAAAGAGGGGCAAGTGCGGAAATATGGTCCATGTGTCCGTGGGTGATGAGGTATCCAATCACGGAAAGATGTTTTTTTTGGATATGAGCATGGATCGTATCCGGCTCCGCGCCCGGGTCAATGACGAGGGCTTGTTTGTTGGGGGCGGATACGATCCAGCAATTGACTTCAAAGGCACCGACAGGTATGACTATTATCTTCATAGCGGGTTTCAGCCTAGCGGTTCATGGCCGTACTTCAAGCTCATAATGCAGAGACGGCTTGACAGAAATGGCGTAGCAGTGTAGAGCCCCGCTGGGCGCGTTTATTTTTGGCGCGATTATAGCGGCCGATGCTTCC
>JBLRXB010000049.1:0-12369 GCA_047920915.1 Kiritimatiellia bacterium | reverse complement strand
CGGACGCGGACGAGACGGAGCTCATCCCTCCAGTGATTTTTTGTATGCGGTAGAAAATCTGGAAAAGCGGTGAAGTTATAGGCAAGTGTTGGCAGCGGGTTTGTTCACATTGGGCGCATTGCGTGCAGTCGGGACAGGGGTGGCGTTTGGGTGCGGCGCGTTGGTCGGGGACCCAGAGGAAACCGTTCAGGTCTTTGCGTTCCACGAAGGGCATGTTATTTTTCGTTCTGGCGTTGTGCAAGGACACGGTTCTTGTGGGCGATGATGACGGCGGCCAGGATGAGGCCGAGTCCTGTTAGAAGTGCGACGTGCGGCAGGATGAGTCGTGCAGCCACTTGGCCCGGGGGAATGGTTCTGGCAGCGGAAATTTCCCTGAGAAACAAAGCGGTACCGGTTCCTCCGAGTATGGTGCAGATGATGCCAGCGAAAAGCAGACCGCGGTTTTTCTTGCTCAAATTTTTGGTTTTTTTGATCCATGCCCTCATAATCGGGTCCTCTGCGTATCGTCGCCAACTTTTTTCTCGTCCTTCATCATCAGGCCGCCCCAGTGGAATTGTGAATCCCGTGCAGCCATCTAAACGCCCATGCGCCCCCTGAGGATGCCATATTCTCTCTCGCGCTAGAATTTTATGCTGAATGCCGCCATTGCTTCAATCTCGGTTTTGATCGCTTGCATGATTTTCTCGGAGGCCCGCTGATTGATTTTGAGAATGGCAAGCGACCGATCGGTTTTGGTGTCGTGTGGATTGCGCATATCTTCAATGTTGATGCCTTCCTCGGCAAGCCTGCGTCCGATTGTGCCGATCACGCCGGGGCGGTCCTTGTATAGAAACAGCACCACGGGTCCGACGGGTTCGAAATAAAGCTTATCGAACTCGTTGATACGCGAAATCAGCAAGACGCCCTCTTCTACGGTTCCGCGTACGCTGACGTGGCGCGTGTGTTCGTCATCCAATTCGGCCGAGAGATCCACGGTAATGGAGTTTTCAAATTTTTTGTTTTCGTCAACGGGTCGATTGGTAAAGGCGAGGTCTCGCTCCTCGAGATAATTGTTGGTTTGTTGGGGGCTACTGGTGCGATCGAAATCTTCGCAGATACCGGCCACAATCGATGTGCGCAACCAGTCGGCATAAGGGGCCAATGATCCATATATGCTACTTTCAATATGACTGGGTTTGGCTTGGGGCGTTGCAATACAGCGGCACAATTTAGCAACGGTATAGGCCAGATCGCAGAAGTGCTCATCCAGACCGATCGGGATATCACGATTTACCACATAACTCATGATACCTTTGTCATCGAAGTCGATCAATTGCTCGGCGGCGCGGATGGCGGCATTGCGGTTGGCTTCGCGCGTGCTGGCCCCCAAGTGGGGGAGCATCAGGTCAGCAATATCCGCAACACTTTTGGGCCCGGGTTCATCCTTGGGATACACATCGTTCAGAAAGCGCAGCTTCTTTTGGTGTTTGATTTCACGCAGTGCGGCTTCATCCAGAATCCCAGCGCGGGCGCAATTGATCAGGGTGGCGCCCGGTTTCATCAGGCCGAGCAGGGCTGCATTGATGCAGCCGCGCGTTTCATTATTTTCAGGCATATGCAGGGTGATGTAGTCCGATTTAGCAAAAAGTTCTTCGAGAGAGGTTGTCGATACGTGGAAGTGTTCGGCGCGCTCGGCGGTGACGACGGGGTCGTAGCCGAGCAAGTTGCATTCGAAGCCGCTCAGGCGTCTGGCAACGAGTTGGCCAATGTATCCGAGACCGACGATGCCCACGGTTTTACCGGTAATTTCGGAACCCATGAATTTTTGCTTTTCCCATTCACCGGCACGGGTGGAGGGATCGGCGGCTACAATGTGGCGTGCATCCGCAAGCATCATGGCGACCACTTCTTCAGCCACGGCATTGGAGTTGGCTCCGGGGGTGTTCATCACGTCTACACCGCGTGCCCGGGCAGCCTTGGTGTCAATCGTATTATAACCGGCCCCGGCGCGAATCACGACCTTGAGCTGGGGCAGGGCGGCGATAATGGCAGCCGATACTTTTTCGCTTCGCACGATAAGTGCATGGGTGTCGGGATGCGCGTCGGCAAGGTCTTCAATTGGCTTGGTATCATCTTGTACGACGGAATAACCGCCATGTTCTGCGAGCAGGTCAGAAGTAACGTGATCAAGTTTTGTTGGGATCAGTACTTTCTTCATGTCGTTTTCCGGTTTGACGATTACTGTTGAATGGGAGTCGGTTACGATTAAGATCAAGTTTCCGCCGCATGCTACCAAGGGATGCTGCTGTAAATCAAGCGACTTTACGGGGGGGTGCTTGCTTTGCGCTTGCCCTTTTCAAGGCGCGTAGCTACCGTGTCTGGAATGAAAATAAAGTATGTTATGTTGAGGACTGTGGCGTGTTTGACGATTGCTTCTTACTGTGGCGTGCCAACGGCAGCGATGGGGTTTGAAGAGGACGATTGGTCGACCGGCAGCACGGACAATCGTTTTGCGGGGTTATCGCAAAAAAGCGGCACGCTATTCCGGCGTGTACGCGAGGCGGATCCGGTGGCGCAGTTGCAGCATGCGCTGAATTTGGAGTCGCAAGGGCGTTTGCGCCGGGCTGGCCGGCAATTCAATGCTTTGGTGCACCGTTGGCCGGAGGCGGATGAGGCAGCGGCTGCGCAGCTGGCCCTGGCGCGGGTGTTGCAAGCGCGCGGACGCTATGAAAACGCTTTTCGTGAATATCAATACTTGATCGAGCATTATGGCGGCTTATTTTCTTACCATGCCGTTCTTTCCGAGCAATTGACTGTTGCTCGTAGTGTGATGGAGCAGCGACGCGGCACCTTCGGGTTCCTGCCGGGGTTTGAGAGTCCGGAGCGCGCGATTCCTTTATTGCAGGTGATCATTGCGAATGGCCCGAATTGGGCTGAGATTCCCGAGGTGCGTTTGATGATTGGGCGCATTCACGAGGATGGTGCTGATTATGCGGATGCCGTTGCTGCCTATGAAGCGGTTATTATCAACCATGGGCGGCATCCCGCAACCCAAGAGGCAATTTTCCGCAAGGCGATTTGTCTGGAGCGCATTGCCAACCGGCATCCGCGCGATACGCAGCGTACCCATGCCGCTATGCAAGCGTTGTTTGCTGCATTGCGCGAGGACTTGAACCCCGAACAAGCGGCAGAGGTGCAGGCGTTGATTGCCGGATTGCGCGATCGATTGGAGCAGATTCACCTCGATCAGGCTGATTATTATGACCGGATCGCGCGCAATCCGGATGCCGCGTTATTAAGCTACCGCGATTTTGTGCGGCGTTTTCCGAATTCGGAGCGGCAGGCATTTGTGATGGAGCGGATTAAGAAGCTTGAGGCGATGGACGCGAAGCAGAAAGAATAGGTCATGTGCAAGCAAATGAGATTGGTGTTGTTTTTGTGTGCGGCAATGGGGTTGCTGGCGGGTTGCGCCGGGTACCGGTTGGGTTCGAGTCTACCGCCGGGAATTGATGTCGTGCACATTCCGGTGTTCACCAATGCAACGGACGAGCCTTTATTGGAAGTAATCGCGACGCAGGCGACCATTGCCGAATTCCAGCGTGATGGCACATTGAGTGTCGGGGATCTTGATCGCGCCGACGTGGTGCTGGAAGTCCGGCTGGATTCTTTTCGCCTGGTGCCATTGCGGTTTGAACGCGATGCCCAAACGACGGCAGAGGAATACCGGATGACGATCGGGGCATCGATGCGTGTCACAGAAATCCGGACGGGAAGTGTGTTGGTTACGAGTCGCGTAAATGGAGAGAAGGACTTTGTATTAACCGGTGATTTATCATCGGCCAAGCGTACGTATCTGCCGGCAGCGGCGGAGGATCTCGGTGCGCGTATTGTGCGGGCAGCAATCGAGTTCTGGTAAAATGAGTCAGGTGGAAAAATCACATATTCTGGGTGTCGGTATTGTGGGGCTGGGGCGTTCCGGCTGGGGTATGCAGTGCCCCGAATTGGGGGCGCGCAAGGAGCGATTTGCCTTGGTCGCTGGGTGTGACACGTTTGCCCCTTGGCGGGATCGTTTTGCGGATGCAAATCCACAGGCGCAGATCACCGATAATCTTCAGGCGCTTTTGGACAATCCTGCGGTTGATATTGTCAGTATTGCAACACCTACCTTTTGTCATTGTGAGCACGCGTTGGCGGCGCTTGCCGCAGGTAAGAGCGTTTTTCTTGAAAAGCCGATGTGCGTGACCCTGGAGGAGGCGCAGCGTTTGCAGGAGGCAGACCGCCTGCGGCCAGGAAAGTTGTTTATTCGCCATAACCGGCGCTTTGAAGCTGGCTTCCGGGCGATTCGGGCGATTCTTGCAGAAGGGTTACTTGGGCAGGTTGCGACGATCAAGCTTGCGCGCGTGAGCTTCGGGCGGCGTAATGACTGGCAGACGCTCTTGCAGATGGGTGGGGGACAGCTTGGTAACTGGGGCTCGCACATCATTGATCATGCCTTGCAGTTTTTAGATGCTCCAACGAAACCGTTGCGCAGTGTGGTCGGGTACCTTGACCGAGTGGCGGCGGTGGGCGATGCTGAAGATCATGTTAAAATTGTTTTACAGGGCCAGAGCGGCACAGTTGTGGATATTGAAGTCAGCGGTGGTGCTGCGCTGCCCGCACCGGAATATCTGATCTGGGGCACACGGGGCGCATTGTCCTGTTCCGGCCGTGAAATCAGGCTACGTTATCTCGATCCGGCGGTTGCGTTGCCGGCGCGCATTCCTTATGCGGGGGTTCCGGGGGCTGAATTTGTGTTGCCCGATGGGAGCTTGCCGCTGGGGGATCGGACCATCGGATCGAATTTCGGACAGCCCGAAACGTTGCCTTGGGTGGAGGAGACGCGTACGGTTCCGGCTGGTGAACCGGGGCAGATCTGGGATGCCTTGTATGACACGCTTGTGCAGGGGGTGCCGTTTCCGATCCGGCTGGAGGAGGCCGTTGCTACGATGGACGTTATCGATAGGGTTCGGGTGGGGACGCCATTCGAGCACTGAGACATATCCGGTCACGCTTATGTTGGTCTGAGCGGGGAGTTCACAATGGGGGAATCACATACCTGCACCATCATCCAAAGAGGTAATTACCGCGTTGTTTGCATCCCGGTCTTGCAGGATAACTTCGTGTATTTGGTCTGTCGCGGTAAGCATGCGCTCGTGATTGATGCGGGAGCAGTGGTGCCAGTGCTCGATTATCTGCGTGCCAATAATCTGTATGTGTGTGATGTCCTGCTTACGCATCGACATGGAGATCATGCGGCGGGGTATGCACAATTGTGCCGGCACATTTCCCGCGATGTCGCACACAGCGGGTTGGGGCCGGTAGAGGTTTTGTCCTTACCGGGGCATACAGCGGATGATGCCGGATTTTATTTCCCGGATGCCGGGGTTGTATTTACAGGCGATTGTCTCATTAATGGGGCGTGCGGCCGAGTGCTTGGCGGTAGCATCGAAGA
This sequence comes from Kiritimatiellia bacterium, assembly GCA_047920915.1. GTDB lineage: Bacteria > Verrucomicrobiota > Kiritimatiellia > UBA8416 > UBA8416 > T3Sed10-140. The sequence continues at coordinate 6,899 of JBLRXB010000049.1, read as the reverse complement.
TCTGTATAACAGCTTGCAACGGATCAAGCGTTTGCCGGCAGACACGCTTGTACTGGGCGGGCATGATTATCTGGCTGATAATCTGCGGTTTGGTTTGGATGTGGACACGGGGAACCCGGCAATACAAGCGCGACTGGCGCGCTACGCATCGGATCCAACAGGGGCGTTGTTTGTTCCACTGGCAGAAGAAATGGCGTCCAATCCGTTTTTGCGGGCTCCTGATTTTGCGGCATTTGCAGCTCTGCGTGCGTCCAAAGATCGGTATTGAAGGTAGCTTGCTGTGATATCAGGGGCTTGATATAGTGCAACCATGAAAATGAAATGGACATTCTGGTATGCGTTGTTGGCGATCGTGATAACGGGCTGTGCGGGGCCGGCGAGTCGTTCGATACATCCGCTGGGACGGGACATGGTTCCGCCGCGTGTGGCGGTTGCTTCCTTTGATAATCGAACCGGTTTCGCGGGACAGTGGAAATTGGGGCCGGGGATGGCGGACTTGTTGGTGGCGGAACTGGTTGCCTCGCGCCATTTTGTGGTGCTGGAGCGTATTCAGCTCAACACAGTAGTTGATGAGATCAGTCGGCAGCGTCACGGTTTTTTTCGTCGCGAGGGCAAGGTGGATGAGGGACGTCTGGATAATGTGCAATATCTCGTGCGGGGGGTGATCACGGATTTTTCGCAAACCGGTCGTGGTGAGGTATGGATGCGGTTGCGCCGCTGGCTGATTGGTGGTGGCGGATATACGGCGCGGGTTGGATTAACCCTGACGATTGTCGATGTGGAGACCGGTACCATTGTGGATTCCGTGCAGAGCAGTGGGCGCGCGCGCGCGCGGGAGGCCTATGCGCAGGCAAGTTATGCAGGGGTGCAGTTCGGGGGAAGTGCCTTTTTCCAGACGCCGTTGGGCGTGGCGACATCGGAGGCTATTCGAAACGGTTTACGCGGCATTACCCAACGAATGCCGCGCAAACGCTGGGAGCCGATGATTGCAGAAGTGCAGGGGGCTCGCATCATTGTGAATGGTGGGCATCGCCGCGGTATTCGAGTGGGGCAACAGTACCGCGTGCGGGGGCGTGGTGAGGTGATCACGGATCCGGTTACCGGCGACATGCTGGATATTTTGCCAGGGTCGATTGTGGGCGCGATTCAGATCACGGAGGTACGTGAATCGTTAGCGGTGGGCGAGGCGGTGGCGGGGTCTGCGATGAGTCGCGGTCAACACCTTGAGCGTATGGATCGGACGGGAAGAACGAGCCGTTAGCGCCGTCCGGCAAGTTGTTCGCGGATGCGTCCGGCACGGTGGCTGGCGTTGCTCTGGCTGCGGGGTTCTCCTGCCGAGGCATATTCCAAGGCTGCGTTCTCGGCAAGCTCTGCGGATTGGCGCAGGAGCGCGGTTGCTTTTTGCGTGGCGTTTCGCGACAATCGTTGAAAATACGCCTTGGTGGCTGGCTCAATTTTGGATTGGGCTGCCGCAAGCCAGACACGAGCAGCATGGTCCAGATTTCCGGATGCCCCCATGAGCTGATCGACCGCTTGCAATTCCAGTGTTGCGTTACGATTCCGACGCCGACGGGTGATTTCTGGATCGGTCTCGTTTGGCTCGTCCGTTTGTTTGGATTGCAGTAGGCTATTGGCAAGCGATAATTGCGCATTGGCTGCCGCTTCATAATTCAGAGCGGCGTCCTGCAATTCGGTGACGCGATCGACAGGCGCCGCGCTGTTCGCAGATACACGAACTGTCACCGCTAAGAGCAGCAGCAATAGCATTAGCACTTTTTTCAAAATAATTTCCCCCGTACAATGTTCGTAAGCGTCCGATACGACTTACATCAACTGCCCCTATTATAGGCGGCGACAGTTCGCGAGCAACCCCCGAACGTGCTTTTTTTTCATTTCAGGATCGTTTTTTATGATAGAGCCGCCGGGAAAAGGATAGCTGATTAAGGGCATACTACTGCATGTTGTGGGGGGATCGATGGTGCACAGAAATTTTCCGCAATCCCTGCTCCGGGCTGCACCCCGACGCTGTATCCGTGTTTGTACTGGCTCAATGCCAGATGGCACTGTAATGTTCGCTACCCGAACCCAGTACTATCTAAAAACAGGAGTCATGATATATGAAGCGATTCTTTGCATTGTTGGTTATTCCGTGCATGCTTTTGTCTTCCAGCTACGCCTTGAATGATGATCCCTTCGGAGTGGAGGTCAAATGGGAGCAGGAGCAGCTTTCGATCGCCTTCTCGGTACCCGAAAAGCATTATCTGTATGATCGTCATCTGGAGGTCGTTGCCGATGGGGCCGAGCTCTTGCCGCTGGCACGCCCCGAACCGGTTACGGTTTATGATGCGTTCATGGAAGAGAATATGGATGTCTTCAAGCAGGACTTTGTTTTGCGGTTTGGCGTTGCCGGCATCACAAATCCTGATTTTTCGGTTACGGTCCGGTATATGGGTTGTGATGATGAGATTTGTTTCATGCCCCAGACGCGTGTATTTCATCCGGCCCGCACGGCAGGAGATGCGGATGGGCGGGCCACCCTGATGCCGGGTGCGGCAGTACATGCCGATGGAACGATTTTTGCTGATTTCGAAATGATCGGTATGGATGCCGGTTATCGCAATGTCGCAGATTTTCTGGCATTTATCGAGCGCGTCGAGGCTGGTGAGGGTATGCAACGCGGCCGGTTAGAGCAGCTCTTTGATAGGTACGGGATTGTGTTGGGTATCGTATTTACGTTGGCTTTTGGATTCCTGCTCAACCTCACGCCATGTGTATTGCCGATGATTCCCATTAATCTTGCCATCATTGGTGCCGGTTCCCAGGCGGGTTCCCGCGCACGCGGATTCGGGCTAGGGGCTGTTTACGGGGCTGGGATTTCCCTCGTGTATGGGGTGCTGGGGGTGGTCGTCGTCCTGACGGGAGCCCAGTTTGGCACCCTGAACGCGAATCCATGGTTTAATGTCGGCATCGCCATTCTTTTCCTCCTGCTGGCGCTGGCCATGTTTGATGTGTTTCAGATCGACTTTTCGCGTTTTCAGACGGTTGTGGGACAAAATACGAATCGCGGTCCGGTCTGGACCGCATTTTTGTTTGGCGGTGTCGCGGCTCTGCTGGCAGGTGCTTGTGTGGCACCGGCAGTGATTTCCGTGTTGGTCCTGTCGACCGGGTTCTATCAGGCAGGCCATCCTCAAGCCTTGTTGTTGCCGTTTGTCTTGGGTCTCGGCATGGCTTTGCCGTGGCCATTTGCCGGGGCGGGGCTATCGTTTCTCCCGAAACCCGGGCGCTGGATGGAGTGGGTGAAACGGGGCTTTGGTGTACTGATTCTACTTGCGGCGGTTTATTATGGTCATATCGGGATCAATTTGTTGCGCCGGACGGGCGGATCCGCTCAGGCCGTGGATGCCGATGGATTCTGGATGCATGATCCTGTTGGTGCCGTTGCCAAAGCGCGGGAAACCGGGCAGGACTTGTTTGTGGACTTCTGGGCGACCTGGTGCAAGAACTGCTTGGCGATGGATCGCACCACTTTCCAGGATGAGGCCGTCGTGCAATCATTAGAGCCTTACGTGCGTTTGAAATTCCAGGCTGAGGATCCATCTGACCCTGCGACAAAACGCGTGCTTGATCTGTTTGGTGTTAAAGGGCTACCCTCATACGTAATTCTGCGTTCGCGATAGTAGACAAACAGGTAGCAGGTCCATGGCTGAACATGATACGATTATCCGCTTCGACGGTGTGCACAAGTCTTTTGGCGGTGCGCCGGTGTTGGCTGGCGTTGATTTCACGGTGCAGCGTGGCGAAACATTCGCTTTGGTGGGTCCTTCCGGAACCGGTAAAAGTGTTACGCTCAAGCATATGGTACGTTTGTTAACGCCCGATGCGGGCAACGTCTATGTCGGGGATGAGATCATCAACGAAGCCACCGGGCACGCGCTGGAGCGGCTCCGCAATCGGTTCGGTTATCTCTTCCAGGGTGGGGCCTTGCTGGCGTGGATGACAGTTGCCGAAAACATTGCCTTGCCGTTGTTGGAAAAGACGGCCTTGACGCAGGGTGAGATTGAGCATCGCGTGTCCGAGGTACTGGAAATGGTAGGGATGGGAAAGGATGGCGATAAGCGTCCATCCGAGATTTCGGGGGGCATGAAAAAGCGTGCCGGGTTGGCGCGTGCGATCGTGACACGACCTGATATTGTCTTGTACGATGAACCGACATCCGGTTTGGATCCGGTAACGTCACGTACGATCGATCGCTTGATTGACCAGTTGCGCGAGGAAACGCAAATCACGAGCGTCGTGGTTACGCATGATTTGCATAGTGCTTTGGCCATTGCGCATCGGATTGCCGTGCTGCATGATGGTAAGATCATTGAGATATCGACACCACAGGACTTTGTGGAGAGTCGCAATGAAGAAGTGGTTCGTTTTTTAGAGTCGCAGTATATCACGAAACGTGGAGCTTGGGAGGACGCGTGAAAAAGAATTGGCGCGAGCGGGAAATGACAATGGAAATCATTGTCGGGGCATTTATGGTTATGATTTTTCTGGGCTTGGGTTATTTCACCATCATTCTTTCGAAAGAGTCGCTCTTTCAGGATAAATACGAGATGAAGGTGATGTTCGAGGATGTCAGGGGGTTGCGCGTCGGAGATAATGTCTTTCTTCGTGGGATGCCGGTTGGCAAGGTCAAGGATTTGCGACTGGATTGTGCGGGTGCTTGCAGCGGGGTTTGCGTGACGCTGAATCTCGATATGCCCGTGGAACTGCGTGCGGGGTATGCATTCCGGATTGTTACCACTTCGTTGTTGGGCGGGCAGCAGTTGCAGATTATCGAGGGGCACCCGGATGGTGAGGTTCTGAACAAGGAGATTTACACAGGATCCCCGCCACATGATTTGATCGGGGATGCGGCCGATATTGTGGCGGCGGCGCGCAAGGAAATCATTGACGGCGATGTTTTCGGGCGTATCCGTAGTGCCGTGGAGCAGGTCGATGAAATGGTTACGCGTGTGAATGCCGGTGAGGGCATTGTAGGCAAGCTTCTCTCGGATGATGATACGGTCTACCAGGATATTGCTGCGGTTGCAGCCGGGGCGCGCCTGATTGTCGATGGTTTAACCGCAGGCGAGGGGATGATGGGCCGCTTGCTGGCCGATGAGAGTGCTTCCGTATTCCAGGATCTTGAGGCGATTGCGAGCGGTTTGCGCAATGTGGTCGAAAAGGTGGAGCGTGGTGAAGGCACAATCGGCCGCTTGCTGGCGGAAGATGCGATCTACGCCGAAATTGAAGCCACCATTCAGGAAGTGCGTGCGGCCGTCGATGATTTCCGCGAGACCGCCCCGATCACGACTTTCAGCAGTATCTTCTTTGGTGCATTTTAGCTCTTCTTTTCATGGCATTGCAATCTTGTGTATGTGCGCGGGTTGCGGTAAAAATCCGTTATGCAGGTATATTCAATGATTCGTTTGATTGGTGTCGTCTTGGGAATCGTGTGCTGTAGTGCGGTGGCTGTACGGGCTACTGGCACCGCGGACGCATTTGCAGGCAATGGATCGCGTTTGTTCCTGGAGGTCGGACTGCGGCAGCAGCAAGGCAAGGCGCTGGAGCTTGTGTATGATGGCCCCTTTTTGTTGAGCGAGTTGACTTGGGATATTCAAGACCTGCTATATGCGGGGGGGACCTTGCAGTGGCGGGTGGCGCCGCGCTGGCGGCTGGTTTGCAGTTATTGGGAAGCCGTGACCGAGGGGAATGGCGGCATGGAGGACTACGATTACTTCCTTCCCGGCATATGGACGGATTTTTCAGACGGTCCTGTGGATATCAATCGCGCGTATACATTTGACATCCGGGCAGATTGGATTCTCTGGCAGCATTCAGCAAGGCAGTTGCAATTACGTGCGGGCTACCGGCAGATGTATTGGGGCTGGTCGCAATATGGCGGCGACTTCATATACTCCGAAGATGGATTTCGCGATTTTCGTGGATCTTTTCCCGTGGATCAAAATGGTATCAACTACAAGCAGACGTTCTCTATACCGTACGTCGGGCTCGGGATGGAAGCGCACTACGAGCGTTGGCAGGTCGCTGCATACGCACATTACAGTCCTGTCGCAAGTGCCGAGGCCCTTGATGAACATGTGCAACGCGACCTGTTTTTTGAAGACAGTTTTGATAATGTGAAATATTATGGCCTCGGTTTTTCGGTTGGTTATCAGTTGGGAGATCGCTGGCATGTTGCGGGCTCCTGGGATTGGCACGATATTCCCGAATCGCGTGGTGATATCAGGATTATCGATGCGATCGATGGAACCGAAGAGTCGTATGATGATTCTGCTGGTATTGCGAATAAAGCGCAGAGCCTTTCGCTTTCCGTGGGCATGCGTTTTTAATGCTCCCTTGCGGGGGCACAAGGAGTACATGAATGAGTGATGGGATCAAAGTGACGTTGAATGAGGATGAGCTACCGAAACAGTGGTATAACCTGAATGCGGATTTTCCGAAGCCGATGCCGCCGCCAGTGGATCGCGACGGAAATGCGATTGGGCCGGATTCGCTGGCGCCGGTTTTCCCGATGAACATCATCGAGCAGGAGATGTGCACGGACCGCTGGGTGGATATTCCTGAAAAAGTGCTGGGTATCTACAAGATCTGGCGCCCCACCCCGATGTACCGGGCGCGCCGTCTGGAGGCCGCCTTGGGCACGCCCGCCAAGATCTACTACAAGAACGAGGGTGTATCTCCTGCCGGGAGTCACAAGCCCAATAGTGCGGTGGCGCAGGCTTATTACAACAAAGAGTTTGGCATCAAGCGCCTCACCACCGAAACGGGGGCCGGACAGTGGGGGAGTGCATTATCATTTGCGACGCAACTCATCGGCCTAGAGTGCAAGATCTTCATGGTGC
>JBLRXB010000048.1:0-12405 GCA_047920915.1 Kiritimatiellia bacterium | reverse complement strand
CGGCCACCCCCTCCGATCCACCACACAAGTATCGCACATCCGTTCGATTGGTAATCCAGGCAACATCAATGGCATGCGTGCGCCGCATCTGCCGCACCACGGCAAAACGCCGCGACGCATATCGATCCCCCAATGAAGAATTATCCTTTTTCATACGCAACCCTTTATTAATCGAACAAACCCGCGACGCACATACTTAGACAAGAACCGCAACAAGATCAAATTGCAAATACGCCCTTCCGGCATTTTCCCACTTGGATTCCTACCCCCATTCGCGTTACCCTACCCCACATATGAAAACAACACATATTGCTCAATTTATGCTACTAGGGGCCTGCTTGCTCACCCAAACAGCAACCGCCGATACGGCCGATCTCGATGAAATCCGCGCCACGAACCTCGCCCGGACGCGCGAATGGTTCGCACAGATCGAAACCGCAGCCGCAACCAATACACACTGGAAACTGTTGCCGAATATTCTCGTCGATTTACAAAATGCATCCATCACATTTAAAGCTGAAGCCACGGGCCTGAACCCGAATGAGGTTGTTGAATTCTTTCTCATCGGCCAACGCAGCGGCAATGCCTATGAATCGATAGCCGTCGCGCTTGCCGAACCTGGCGATATCGCTACCGCCATCAAGATGCTCGGCGTTCCCACCGGATTGCACCCCGACCCCGCCGCCCTCCGCTTCTGGCCGCAAGGCGAACGCGTGCACATGTTTTTTGATCAATACCATGCCGCCGAACTGCTGCTCGACAAACGTACCGGCGCCACAGCCTCGCGATCCGGCTTCGTATTCACAGCCTCTCAAACCACGGAAATCGATGGCACCACCGTTCTTTCCGCACAAGCTATGCCGCCCTTTTCGATTGCGGCCAACTACAATGAGACACACTCCATTCTGGACGTGCCCTTCAGGGCACCCCAATCTGCGGTGTATTCCGAACAGGTGCAAAATCCCGAAATCCGGTTCGCTCCCGGGCAACTCCTGACCGTCCGGATCACACCCGAGAACACAGACGGAACCCGACGCGTCCAGTTGCTCGAACTCCATATCTCCCAAGCCCAGCACAACTCAACCGCACCCGCCGCCGATTTGCGATTTACCCTCAAAACCCGTGGCACCGAAAACATACTACTGCCAGACGCTGCGCTCGATGCGTTTTTTGCTTTCATCCGCGATCTGGTCCGAGCAAACAAGGATCCCTTTGTCGAACTGCACCTGGGCCCTGCTTTACCGATTGAACACGCACATGCAATCGCCCAACTCATTGATAATATGGAAGATAAGGATGGATTACGCGTACTGCCCCCGCCACCAGACGCGCTCTACTACCGCGCGTTCAGCCCCAACGAGGAGCTGCGCGATCGCGACAACCGCATCGCGCATCCCTGGGAGCTGCACCTCTCCCACACCAACACCCCCGTCCTCGTGCAAATCAACGAAGAGTGGCGGCAGGGAGAAACCCACCCGCTGATCACAACCAAGGATATTCCCGTAACCAACCTCGAAGACATGTCGTTGCTGATGGAAGAACGCCGCCCGGGGGTTAACGCCGTTTTTGTTTATGCGCCACGCGAAATGCACGTCGGAGAAATCATGAAAAACGTACGGCATTTCCAGAAAACCCATCCCTTCGTCCATATTTTCATGGTGCCGTCCCCTCACGACCGAACTTCCGGTGCAGCTCCCGCAGCGACATCAGAATAAGCGTGGGGCGTCCCCGCGGCGAAGTATAGGGCATTTCACAGCGAGCCAGATCCACCACGATGTTCTCAATCTCAGACAGTGATAATTGCTTGCGCAATCCCACCGCCGCCCGGCATGCCGCCTCTAGTAAATGCGATTCAAGCACCGCATGCTTTACGCGCCGCACCCCTGCATCCAGATCGGCAAGCATCTCCTGTATCAACCTGCACGCCGAAATATCCACAAAAAAAGACGGCACGGCATCCACCATGAAACTGTTCCCGTCGAATGGCGACACCCCGAAACCCATCGCCTGAAAAACATCCAGATGCTGACGCAAGTTTTCCGCATCCCGCGGCGTCAACTGCATGGTCTCTGGCAATAGTAGCGGCTGCGAAGATACCTTGCGAAGGGCAACCGCACTGCGCATCCGCTCATACAAAACACGCTCATGTGCCGCGCGCGGATCCATCAGTACCAGCCCAGCCTCCGTCTCGAGCGCTACATACATGCCGCCGACCTGCCCCATCACCTTGCACCAGGCCCAAGGTGCAGATGAATCCGAGGCAACACCATCGGATCCAACCTCGACAGCAGGCCCGGATGCCTCCGCCTCGGAACCGCCTCCCCTTTCCCCCGGTGCCACCTCTGCCGGCACCGCAAACACCTCATCAACAGGCCTCCCCTCCAAAGGCAAATCCGGAAACGACGCCGCTCGCCGCGGATACCGGAACGCATGCAAAGGCGGCAGATCCGGGATTGACAGTACATCCCGAACCGGAAGAGCCGGACGCACCGCATCCGGCACACGCCCCCCGGAAGACCGATCATCGATGCCGGCATCAGCTTCCTCACCAATACCGGGATGCTGCAGAACAACGCCTATCGCGGCAATCACGGCATCTCGCACCTGCATCGGACGCCGGAACCGGATCTCCTTCTTCGTCGGATGCACGTTCACATCCACCTCGGAAGGATCGATTTCCAAAAACAGGAATACCGAGGGGAAACGCTCTTTCGGCAACACCCCCTTGTACCCTTCACCAATCGCATATCGCAGCAGCGCAGGACTCACCGACCGGCCATTGACAAATAAATATTGCTCATTGCGGTCGGCGCGATGCAGCAACGGATCACTGATAAATCCCGTCACACCAACGCCATTACCACGCCACGAAAGTGGCAGAAGGTGCGCCACCAAATCCGGACTGAAAAGATCACGCAAACGGTCAATGAGCGCACTCGCGCCCGCTAGGCGATACAAATCCTTGCCATCCACACGCAACCGCATCGCCCGCGCAGGTGCCGCCAGCGCATGTGTCAGAAAAACATCCCGCACATGCCCGAGCTCTGTCTGGTCGCCGCGCAGGAACTTGCGACGCGCGGGCACATTATAAAACAAATCGCGCACCTCCACCCGTGTACCGACCGGCACACCACAATCGCGCACATCCTCAACCTTGCCCCCATGCACCAGCAACTCGGTACCAACCGTTTCGCCCAGACGGCAAGTCGTCAGCCGAAACCGGCTCACACTGCTGATTGCGGCCAACGCTTCGCCACGAAATCCAAGCGTGCGGATCGCATCAATATCCCCCACATCTCGTATCTTACTCGTTGCATGCCGCGCAATCGAAAGCAACGCATCCGACCGGTTCATCCCCCGCCCATTATCCGTAACCGTGATTAATTTGCGCCCCGCCGATGTAACACCAATCTCAAGACGATCACCCCCGGCATCAATTGCATTCTCCAGCAACTCCTTAATCACAGAAGCTGGACGCTCCACAACTTCACCAGCGGCAATCTGGTTCGCAATCTCGATCGGCAAGACCTGTATCTCATGGTTCGCTTCCATCACGCCAATGTATGCCATTGTGCAATTCTTGCAAATGATATTCTAGCAATCCTGATGATGGATGCAACGGCCCCAAACCAGCAACGTCACAGGAGCACGCCGGTAGCGAGAATTGCTGCATTCCCGAAACTGATAGATTGACACACGGCAACATATTGCTAGCATGCAAATTGTTTTGATTGAAAGATGTTCGATGGCAGCAGGAGTTCTGTTGTGGACAAGGAATTACTTCACAAGAAAGTGCAGGCGGAAAGAAAGGTGTTTTATATCAGCTTGCGAGAAAATCCGCGCGGACGTGTTCTGCGAATGACCGAAGATGTGGGTGGGCGGCGCGATACCATTATGATTCCCGCCGATGGACTTGAAGCCATTCGAGATATCCTCGAGGCGGCCATTGAAATCCATCACAACACCCCGCAGCTCTAAGCTGCACAACCCTACCATATGCAACCAGCACGTTATACATTTCTGCCAACCTGCGTATTGTTCGCGTGCTTTACACTCGGACAAGCCGTATACGCGGCGGCACCCGCCCTATCAGCAGACGCCATGCTCGATCGTGTTCTCGCCCAACTCCCGCGGTCACGCGTACTCGCCAACGGCACCATGTTCGTGCGCCAGCGCCGGGGCGTCCCCCTGCAAACCTACCGTTTTTCCCTCGATGCCAATTGGACCCCGAAACAAACCTCGGTCTGCTATGTAATGCAAAATGAAAACGGGGTCCCGCTCGAATCCCTTACCTTTGCCCCCGGAACAACCGATGCATTCCAATACCGTAGCGGCGAAAACCTTACGCCCGCCCCGCTGCCCGATCTGGCGGCCAACATCGCCAAAACCGATCTGAGCTGGCTCGATCTGAGCCTCTATTTCCTGTGGTGGCGCGGCGCACGCTTCGTCGGGGAAGAAACCGTTCGCAGCCTCCACTGCCGCATCATCGAAGTCGATGCCCCACCCGATGCACCGCCAGGATCCTATAGCCGCGTCCGGCTCTGGATCAGCACGGAACAAGGACTCATGCTGCAGGCCGAGGGCTTCCGCGCCGACGGCACACCAGTACGTCGCCTGTGGGTGCAAAGCGTCCGCCAGATCAACGAGCAGTGGATGATCAGTACACTGGAGGTACAGCAAACCAATCGCAATAGCCGTACACGGCTACAGATTGTCGATGCAAAGACCGAACAGGAAAATTCTCCATGATTATCGGCGGGCTCATTATTCTTATATGCTTGTTTGCTGTGTCGGCCTTTTTCTCCAGTGCCGAAACAGCCATGTTCTCTCTTAATGCTCTGACCGTAAACCAGATCAGGACAAATCACCCCGCCAAAGCCGCCCTGGTGGAAATGCTACTCGCAAAACCAACAAGTTTGCTATCCACAATCCTCATCGGAAACACACTTGTTAATGTGGCCGCATCGGCACTCGGATTTTCGATTCTGCGACTCATGCACGTACCGCACTCCGAAGCTGTCGCTGTGCCTGTCATGACAATCGCCTTGCTTATTACCGGTGAAGTCATTCCTAAACGCATCGCTATGCGGCATGCGCCGGCCATGGCAAGTGCTTATGCCGTTCCGCTTTTCATCCTCATGCGAATACTCACGCCGGCAAGATATCTTCTCGATCACAGCACCAAACTGTTTGAACACCACCTCTCCAAACCGCGCAAAGGTCTTAACGAGGAGGAATTCCTTACCGCGGTCGAACTCGGCGAGGAAACCGGCGTCCTCAACGAGGAAGAACGCACCATGGTCGATGGTATTATCCGGCTCGAGGAAACGCAGGCCAGTGACATCATGACACCCCGCGTAGATCTGGTCGGCATCGATCTCGACGATCCCCACGAAGAGCAGATTGCCGGCACAAAAGGATGCCGGTTTCACTTCCTACCGCTCTATCGCGAAACCATGGACCAGATTGAAGGATTTCTCGATGTGCCACGCTTTCTCCTCAATGGCGGAACTGACTTTTCAACCTCGATTATCAAACCCTATTACGTGCCCGAGAACGTACCGCTTGATACGCTGCTCACCACCTTTCAACGCGAAAACCGCCGCATCGCGATTGTCGCCGACGAATTCGGGGGTACCGCCGGACTCATTACCCGCGGCGATGTCCTGGAGGAAATTGCCGACGACGTTGAAAACGAATTTGGTGAAACACCCGCGGTCATCCAGCAAACCGGACCCAACATCTGGCTGATTGCCGGCAGCACAAGCCTCGAAGACATCAATTATGAACTTGATCTGGAACTCGAAGCCGAGGGCGCAGATCGCATCGCCGGCTGGATTACCGCGCAGCTGGAGCACATCCCCAAGGCGGGCGAAACCGCAACCGCGCAGGGCGTGCGCGTAACCGTCGAACGCGTCCGGCGCCAGCGGATCATGATGGCACAACTCGAAAAAATACCCGCTAATAAGGAATGGCGCGAAAACGAAGAACAGGAGCGTGCAACATGATTACGCTCCATATCTTGCTGATTTGCCTTTTTATGACGCTACACGCCTTTTTTGCCGGCATTGAAACGGGCATCATCTCGATCCACCGCCTGCGCCTGCGCCACTATGTGCGCAAAGGATCGCGACGGGCACGCGTCCTCGAAACCTTCGTCGAAAACTTCGACCGCCTTCTGGGCACCACACTCGTGGGCACGAATTTCTGCGTCGTCATGAATTCCATTCTAGCGGCTAGTCTGGCATTGGATACCGGCCTGCCGGGAGCCCAGGCAACATCATCGGTTTTAATCTCCATTGTCGTTATCGTTTGCTGCGAATATCTGCCCAAAGCCTGGTTCCAAGCACGCCCGATCGACCGCTGCCAACGCTTTGCCACCGCCCTGCTTGTTGCCGAATGGATTCTGCGCCCCTTCTCCATCACCATCATCAACCTGGCAAAATGGCTGTCCCCAGGCGAACGCACCTTCTATCGACCGACCGAGATCATCTCCAGGGAAGACCTCAAAATACTGGCCCGCGAGGGCGAGATTGATGGCGTTCTGTCCTCCAAGGAACGCTACATGATCCATCGCGTTATTGAACTTTCGAGCACAACCGTAGCGCAAATCATGACACCCGCAGAGGAAATGATCTGCGTGCAGGAAGATATGCCATTGGCACGCCTTTATGAGATAGCCCGCGAAACAGGACTCACACGATTTCCCGTAAAAAATACCGCAGGTACGTTCACCGGTATTGTCAACGTCTGCTACATTCTCAGCCTCGCGGGCGCAGAGGCCATCGGCCAGGTTTCGGTTTATGCACGACCGCTACACATGATCCCGGCCGCGACCAAAGTGGACGCGGTCCTGCCCCTTATGCGACGGGCCCGCCAACCCATGTGCCTCGTTCAAAAGGGCAAAACGGTCGTCGGCCTGGTCACCACCGAAGACGTTTTGCGGGTTGTTGTCGGGAAACTCTAATCATGCGCGATATGCAAACAATTTGCCCAGTCTGCAAGCGATATTGCGGCCCCGCCAACGCCTGCCCGTATTGCGACACAACGATACCGCTCTCCACACTCTATCGACGAATCCGCCTCACCGCCTGGCTTCTGGCGACAATTGGACTCGCCATGCTGCTCGTCGCTGCCGGCAAACGTTCCCCCGAAACCGTAGCCATAAGCGAAATCACACCAACCATGCAATTTGCGCGCCTGTTCTTTGAGGGCGAAATCACCCGTACCCCCCGCATCAGCCGCAACCAAAACAGTGCCGCAACGGATCTGGACGACGGCAGCGGCAGCACCCTCCGCATTGTCTTTCTAGAAGAAGCCGTGCACGCCATTCAGTCAGCCATGCCTCCCTTGACCAATGGAACCCGTATGCGTGTCCGGGGAGGATTGCGCATCCAGGCTGATGAACCACCCGTCATGTTTATTCGCACGCCGGATCAATTCCAGGTAATCGAGCAACCGGAATCATGACAATCCTCGCCCCTATGCTCATAGCTCTCATCGCTGGTACCCTTGCAACGCTATTGGCCTGCATGCCTGGCTTGCACATCTACAATGTACTCGGATTGATCCTATGGGGACTGTTCCGCTTCATGCCCGGAACCTCCCCGGAACCAGAACTAACGGTTGCGGTGATCGTCGCAATGATCAGCGCCTATGCCATTGGTAACAGTATCCCCGCAATCCTGCTCGCTGCCCCCGACGAAAGTGCGCTCCATACGGTATTACCCGGACAAAAAATGCTTCTGGCAGGTAAAGGCCCGCAGGCCGTCATGCTCACGGCATATGGCAGTATCGGGGCGCTCCTGGCAATCTTGATAACCATGCCCATCCTCCCTTCCGTTTTGCCCGTGGTATACAAGGTCACGCGCCCACACACCCACTGGATCATCTGGACCATTATCCTTTTCATGCTGCTCTCGGAATGGCCCAAACCCATACCTGCGGGGAAACGCCCCCTGGCACGCTTTATCCTCGCAAACAAAGCCGCCGCCATCGGACTGATCGTCTTTCTGCTGGCAGGACTGCTCGGATTTATCCTGTTCTTCCGCGCACCGCTACCATCCACAAATGCATTCCTTAACCTCATGCCCGCCTTTGTGGGTCTCTTTACGCTCCCATGGCTCCTCCTCAACACCTGCAGCCACCTGCAACCACCCCCACAAGATAATCCCGGACATCTGGCGAATATCGCAGCCTTGCGCCAGGGAACCCTTGCCGGCATTCTCGGCGGCGGCCTGGCAGCCTTCTTCCCCGTTATCACAGGCGGTGTAGGCGGCATGCTTGCCGGACACGCCACGGCCCTGAAAAACAGTGACGCATTCCTCGTCTCCCAAGGCGCATCGAAAACCGTCTATTACACGGGCGGCATCCTGCTCTTTTTTATGCCTGGCCTCCATCTCGCCCGTGGCGGCGGCGGCACTATGCTGCGCGCAACCGTGGCACCCGCATCGCCCCATCTCTATTGGGTGGCCGGTGGCGCCGCCTTACTCGGAGGGACCATCGCGATTCTGCTTCAACCTCTACTCATCAATCGGGTTCTGGCACTTGTCCAGCATGCGGGCTATCGAAAAATATCCATCATCTCGGCCGCAATCGTCATCGCCCTCGTGGCACTCTTCTCCGGCTGGATGGGCATCTGGATCATGCTAATTGCAACCGGCATCGGAATCCTACCACTCCTGCACGGCACCAGACGCATGCACGGCCTCGGCATCATCCTGCTCCCCATAGCCGCCAGCATGTCCGGCCTCGCTCCCACCATCACCCGCTTCCTCGGCCTATAGCCATTATTTTTCCCTTGCCCTACCCCTACCCAATCGCCACCATATCGCGCATGAAAGGGTTCACTCATTTTGTGGCGGGCTTGGCTGTCACCTCCTGTTTCCCCTGGGCCGTCGAAGCCGCCAAACAAGGAAATCCGCTCTACTTTCTGCTAGGTGGGGCGGCCGCCCTTCTACCCGACACCATGGACTTTAAAATCCTCCGCTACTTCCATCGACACCACATCGAGGTATCTCCCGACCCCCTGAACCCCGACATGCAGATGGTCGCAGATGCCATCGCGCAGGCGATTGATTATGCCGGATTCCGCAACCTGTCCATACGTCTCAACACCATCCGCTGCGGCCCCGATACATGGCAGAAATACCGTATCCAAATCGACCCCGGCAAGCGTGAAGTACGCACACAACTGGAAGATAGAATCGATACGGGCGGAAATCCTGTTCAGGTACAGAATCCACTTCCTGCGAACACCGGACAAGCAGCCTTCTTGACGCCTATTGCCCTGGAATATCTTGCGACCTTCCCCGTTGAAATGCTTGACGGTCCGCACCTGCAGCTCGCCCCGGGCCCCGCTGGGGAGATCGCCGTACGCTTCATCCCATGGCATCGAAGCTACACCCATAGCTTCTGCGTAAGCGCAATCCTGGCAGGACTCGCCAGCCTGTTATTCGGCTGGACCGCTTTAGCTGTCGTCTTCACGGCACACGCCTCCCACATTTTACTCGATCAACTCGGATATATGGGCAGTAATCTCCTATGGCCTCTCTCCCGCAAACGCTGGCCCGGATTCAAACTCCGCCATGCCTCCAGCGCATTCTGGAACCTCGCAGCCGTCTGGATGGCCATTGCATTGATCTACAGCAACCTCCACGGCCACACCGATCAGGTTCCCCGCATACCGCCCATCGGATACCTGATCCTTGCAATCATCCTGCCTCTTGGCATCATCCATCGCTGGCTCGGCCCAAACGCATAAGACACCTCACGCCTCACGCCGAAAGTACCGCCGCTCAACCCGCGGACCAATCGAACACAAAATGTCGTACGCATGCGTCCCCTTCAACGTCGCCCAATGCTCCGGGGTGATCGCAGCAGGACCCGAACCACCAAGACACACCACCTCGTCACCACAGGCCGCATCCGGCACCGTGTCCAGCGCAATCGTTGTATAGTCCATCGACACACGCCCGAGCACATGACAAGGCACACCACGCACCAGAACATGCCCGCGGTTCGATAAAGCCATCGGCACACCATCAGCATAGCCAATCGGTACCGTACCCACCCGCATGCGTTTGGGCAACCGATACGTACACCCGTACCCGATACTCGCCCCCTCGGCCAATTCACGTACCGCGACTAACCGGGTCTTCAGCGAAATCACATGATCCAGCGCCAACACACGACTCCCCTCCGGATCAAATGAGCCATACAGATTAATGCCGGTACGCACAGCATTGAAGGGCGCTGCATATGAAATAGCGAAATTATTGACCGCATCACTATTTGCAATGTGACGCCACGCAAAATCGATACCATCGACCGCTAGATTATCCAGCAATTTGCGCACCGCTGCAATCTGGCCAAGGGTGTACGCACTCCCCGTACGATACGCCACCGGAAAATGCGAATAAAGCCCCTCCCACTGCACTTCGTCCCAATCGAAAACCTGCCGGATGAGTGCTTCGGCCTCGCCTACCGGAACGCCCAAACGCCCCATACCGCTATCCACCAGAAAATGCGCCGGCACCGGCCGACCAAGACGCTTCCCGGCTTCGCGGATCAAACGCGCAGTCCCTAGGTCGCCACAAGGCAAGATGACACCGGCCGCCGCCGCTTCCGGAATCTCCGCAGGCAGCAAAGCCCCCAGCACCTGCACGCGAATCCCCGGGCGCCGCACAAGCAAAAGCGCCTCCCGCAAATCGGCCACCCCGAAATAGCGACACCCCTCCCCGGACAAAGCCGTCGCCACCTCGCTCACGCCTAACCCGTACGCATTGGCCTTTAATACCGCGACCACCTCGCACGGCGCCACCGCCGCTACAATCTTGCGATAATTGGAAACCAGCGCACCAAGATCAACATCAAGCCAGACACGCGAACAGGCAACCTCACTCACACAGACTCCTCCCGCATGGCCACACAAACCTGACAGCAACAAAGGCCCCCTAGAATTGAAAGCGCAGTGTCACGCCAGTCGAAGTCTCATCAAAAACCAATGCCTTGAAGCCGAGCGAGACAGAAGGCGCAAAATACACGTCCGCGCCGGCAACGAAGCCAAACAACTGATCTTCACTGAAACTGCGCCTGAGACCCGGTGCAACTGCCAGATCACCGTCAAGCATCGAGACAGCCGGGCCAACATAAAGCGCCAAACTCGTCGACAAACCCGATTTTGTTCGCGGATATCGATCAAAAAACTCGTACCCGATCGGCAAGGCGGCAATCATTTCGATCCACTCGGTTTTGCCCGCAGTCGAGTCGGTCTGATGACTGGCAACTTCCGCCGAGCCCTTGATCGAGATCCGCCCGGCAGCAAAGGACGGCGTCAACACATCAGCCTCCCAGAGATACGCATGCAAACCGGCCGACAACCGCACCCCGTAGTCACTGGAGTCCGCGCCACGCAAGTTTGTGCCACCCACCGTCACAAAGCTCGTTAACCAAGGCCGCACATTATACCCCACGTACGCACTAATCGAATCCGCTTCCCCCACAGCAGTACCGCCGGAATCAAAATTGATGCCGCGTTTGATCCGGTCGTACCCCAAACCAATCGATAGACGCTCACTCACCGTGCCTCTGACGAGCGGTTCTCGCGAAATCGAACCCGGAAATGTCGCCGCCCGGGATACACCCGCTACCGCTACCGCCAGTATGATCGCTGTCAACATCTGCCTCATGTCTCTCTCCTTAGGTTGAACCGACCTGTCTAGGGCCGGATGCGCTTTTCAAAAAGATCTAATTGCTTACCCTTAACAAAATCATAGTTCTTGAGCAAGCGGATCACCTGCAAAAGATTACCGTCTTTGTCCTGCCCGGAACCGTATTCTTGCGCGGTTGCCCCACTAGAAACCCCAGACTCTCGAAATATTCCCGCACGATCCATTCGCTTACAGCATACATCCGCGCTACTCCCTTGCGATCATCGCCCCATACGCCGATGACAGAACATCCTCATTCACGCGACAACCAAACCGAACCGCGCCAATCCGCTCAGCCAGCACAAAGGTTGGTACCCGCCGTTCCGCCTTCTTGTCTGCCGACATCACCGTACGGAGCGCCTCCCAGCCCGGATCCTCTGAAAGCGTTACCGGCAAGCCCAACCCCGTCAAAAGGGAACGAATCCGCTCGCAATCCGCTTGTGCTAGCCCGCAACAAGCTCGCGAAACACCATTCGCATACACCATGCCAATGGCAACCGCTTCACCATGCAGAAGCATACCATACCCACACACCGCCTCAATGGCATGCCCCAGCGTATGACCATAATTCAAAATCGCCCGCAAGCCGCCCTCCCGCTCATCCCGGGCAACCACATCAGCCTTGATCTCGCAACAACGCGCAACCACCCGACCCAGCAAATCCTTGTCGCGCCGCAATAAGGCCGCTTGCTCG
>JBLRXB010000047.1:0-12478 GCA_047920915.1 Kiritimatiellia bacterium | reverse complement strand
AACGTTGTTCGCATTTGTCCCACATACCCACAAACTCACATACCCACATACTTCCCCGCGTTTAGCGGTGAAGTTACAGCTTAGCCTAATCCCTAACGCCTATATGAAACAGGAGGAAGGCGTTATGAACGTTGTCGCGGGTATAGATGCAGGGTCACGAACGATCAAGGCCGTTCTCTACGATGCAACAGCCGGCAAGATGATCACACAAGGCACCCGTGATCAGGGTCTCGAGCAATCCGAACTGGCCAGTGCCCTGCTGCACGAGCTGATGAAAAGGCAACATCTCACACCAGCCGATTTGCTTTATACCGTGGCCACCGGCTATGGTCGCAACGCGATCGCCCAGGCGTCGGAAACCCGCACCGAGATATCCTGCCACGCGCTGGGGGTCAGGGCGCTAATGCCCGACGTGCGCACGGTGATTGATATCGGCGGGCAGGACAGTAAGCTCATCCGGCTCGATGAAAAGGGCCGCATGACGGATTTTGTCATGAATGACCGCTGTGCTGCCGGAACCGGCCGTTTTTTGGAAGTAGTTGCCGAGCGCTTGCAACTCCCGCTGCACGAGATCGGGCGGATCAAGGGGGTAACGGAGGCTCCCGTAACCATCAGCAGCATGTGTGTGGTCTTTGCCGAAACCGAGATTGTCAGCCTCATGGCGTCGGGCATCCCTGCCGCCGATATTGCCGCAGGCGTGCGCAAGGCCATCGCGTCGCGTGTCGTGACGATGGCCGGCCGGTCGGTGGCATCCCCCGTTGCCCTCACCGGTGGCGTCGCCCTGCTCGAAGGCATGGCCGAAACACTGGCAGAAGTTCTCGGCGTCGCCGTCACCGTGCCGCCCCACCCCCGCTTCACCGGCGCCCTCGGCGCCGCCCTGCTGGCCGCTGGAAAAATCCGCATGTAGGGCGTCAAGCTGACTTGCGGTGCCGCGCCTTTATGGTGACCGGGCAGCCTTCGCGGCATTCGTGGCACGTCACGCACTCCGGATCCAGCCCCGGCGCTTTTCCTGCGATCATGTCAGGCGCGGGCCCGCATTCCGTCGGGCACAGCTTGTCGCACTTCTTGCATGCGACACAACCGGATACAGGGCGCACCGTCAGGAAACTGAAACGGTTGAACGGAGCCATCATGGCACCAACCGGGCAGAGCACCCGGCAGAAGCTGCGCTTGCTTACCACCGCTAACAGCAGGATGAAGGCCAGGATCGCAAGTTTGAGCACGGTTCGAATGGTAATCACACTGTTCGCGGCGAATAGATTCGGAATCGTCACCTGCATGGCCGACACCGGGCATATTCGACAGAACGACCACAACGTATCCCCGCCAAGCAGGAAAGGCAGCAAGACAACCGTCACGCCCAGCAGAACGTATTTGATGTAGCGTGTCCAGTCCGGCAAGGAAATCTTCCTGCCGGGGATCTTGTGCAAAAGATCCTGCAGAAACCCCATCGGGCAGACCCATCCGCATAACAAGCGTGCGAGAAAGATGCCGATAAGCAGGATCGTACCGAGCAACAGGAAAGGAAGCATCCTATAGCCCGCATAACTCACGATCACGCCGACCGGACAGGCAAACAGGGAAAAGGCACAGGCATGACAATTCATGACCGGTACGCAAACAGCCTTTGCCTGCCCGCCCAGAAATGCACCATTCAGGGCAAACAGGGATACACACTGCACGATCCTGCGTTGAAAACGTAGCAACCAGGCAACAATCACAACTCAACTCCTTTGGAAGGCCGTCACACGGAAGGCCGGGTATTTTATTGTCAAGTGGGGCACGCTTGCGGGCCTTCCTTCTCTCCCGCAGCAGAAACGAGCCTGGCAAGCTGTCCCTCGCGCGATCGCTTCACCCCACCATTGGTCGCATAGACCACAAGCGCCGCCTCGCTGATTCGTTCCTCGGAACCAGCTACCGAAGCATCCGCTGAAACGAGGTTGATCGTGTGTTTGCGCTGCACACTGTATGCCAGAGAGCACAGTGCCGCTCCAAGAATCATCCAGCGAATCCCGCGACGTGTGATAGGAATCATTTTCATTGTAACAACCGATTCTCATAGTTCGTTGACAGCTTGCGCACATCCCCAACCCGCAAGGTTATTCGCAACCGATCGAGATACTCCAGAATACTGATCGCGTATTTGCGAGAAGCCTGGATGACCGATTTGAAGTCCCCGGATCCCAACATACCATGCACCTGAATATGCTGCACCACTCTACCCTGCGCATCGATGAAATGCAGACGGGAAAGTATCACTTTTGGTGAAACCCGGAGCAGGGCCCCCTCCGTCAGCAGCATGCGCAAGATCGGGGTGATCTGTGCCGGCGAAACCCCCAGCAGGTCCGGCAGTTCATCTTCGCGTGGTGTTGTGAAGCCCCTGTCCTCGAAAAGCTGAAGCACCTTGGCGGCCAACTGCTGCTCGGGCGTCAGGTTCTCCGGTCGACGAAAAGGAGAAATAAAGCCGCCCTGCAGCATAATGCGCTCTTGCGCGACGAGCCGCTCCAGAATATGGGACTTGAGCCCCGGCGGGAGTCCTGGCTGGAATACCTTGATGGGGATCATGTTCTCGCCCCGGGCAAAACGACGCTCAAGCTCGGCCGTGAACGTACCGGACAGGTTCTGTTCCGAGCGGGTGTGCAGCAGCAGATCCCGATCAAGCCGCAGAATCCTGCCAGCCTCCACAAGATTCTGGATCAACGACTGGAGTAATGTATCCGGCAACAGACAATCCTGCCGCAGGCCATCCGCCAACACGCCATAGGGATGGAAAATATCGATGGCCTGCTCCACAAGCTGTAACGCAGCTTGCGTATCGCGGTACCCCGCATCGGGATACCTCGCCATCATCACCTGCAGCCGATTCAGGGCAATCGATTTGCGTTCTCGTTTCGTGTCCGGCAAGGCTTCGCGAAAAACACCGCCACCCATCGTACGCACGGGACTAAGCTTGCGGATAATAAAGCGATCGCAAGCCGCCGCCGCCACAGGCTCGTCCGTCACAATGGCAATCCAGGCCTGATCCCCCGGAACAAGCCCATTGCCTTCGAGCGAATACACCCGGGCCTGCACCTCAGCCGTATTCGTATGCAAGGCAACCCGCTCCCCGCTCTTGAGTTTCAGCCCCGTTTGCGGAAGCATCTTGATCCGGCTGTGAAACAGGGAGGCCGACCGCAAGCGCCCCGGT
Organism: Kiritimatiellia bacterium; assembly: GCA_047920915.1. GTDB lineage: Bacteria > Verrucomicrobiota > Kiritimatiellia > UBA8416 > UBA8416 > T3Sed10-140. Next base: position 9,291 of record JBLRXB010000047.1, on the reverse strand, counting down.
CCAGCCAGCATCTGGCCACGCTGCGGATTCTCCCGGGCAAGATCCGGAATGTTCAGTGCCAGACAAAGCCCCGGACGCCCTTTCGCTGAAGCGCGCCCGAAACACTGCATCCCACGCAAGCGCCCCACAACCCCACCCGGCACCAGCTCCACAGAATCCCCTTCGGAAATGCTGCCGGCTATCGGTATGCCAGAAAGCACCCGGCCAAAGCCCTCCATTTTGAAGACTCGCTCGATTGGCATACGGAAAATACCCAAAGGCTCCTCGTGAACGGCCGTCTGCACCATTTCAGACAATACTTTGTAGAAGTCGGAAATTCCGTCCCCGGTCGTAGACGATACCGGACAGATGGGGACGCCGCGCAAAAATCCCATATCCAGCCACTCGCGGATCTCGGCTTGGCGAATCTCAAGCTCCGTTGCATCAACCAGATCGATCTTCGTTAAGGCCACAAGACCACGCCGCACCCCAAGCAGTTCCATAATCTCAAAATGCTCGATCGTTTGCGGCATGATGCCATCATCGGCCGCAATCACCAGAATGCACATCTCGATGCCTGCAACACCAGCCACCATGTTGCGGACAAATCGCTCATGGCCGGGCACATCCGTGATGCCGACACTGATTCCATGCAGGGTGGAGCAAGGCGCAAAGCCTACCTCAATCGTCAGACCGCGCTCCCGCTCTTGACGCAGGACATCCGTCTCACAGCCCGTGAGCCACTGAACAAGGCTCGTCTTGCCATGATCAACATGACCCGCCGTGCAAACCATCATGGCAATATCGCGACTTTCGCGATGCCAGCTTCCTTGTGGTGTCAAATGATTCATACAACGTTCAATCCATCATCCGCACGACTGGGTGTTCCCCTCGCGCTGCCGAAAAGTCTCCTATGATACAGGTGCGATGATGCCCGCGGGCATGCATCGCTTCCACAAAAGGCTCGGCCGCAGCACGCGGCAGCGCCACCAGCAATCCTCCGGATGTCTGCGGGTCGAACACCACGGGCAAAGCTGCATGCAACGCCAACCTCTCAATCCACGGTTCGGTATATGACTGATTACGCTCAACAGCCCCGGGCATGATGCCGCCAGCCAGGCATTCCTCCACCCCGGCATACAAGGGCAACAAGGGCACATGGACATTGGCATCGACACCGCTGTTGCGCGCCATTTCCACCAGATGCCCCGCCAGGCCGAATCCCGTTACATCCGTGCAGGCGTGCGGCTTCAGAGGCCCCAGTAGTTCAGCGGCATCCTTGTTGAGGGTTGCCATGCCAGTGATAGCCTCTGCGAACACGGCCTCGTCCACCCGTCCGATCTGCGCGGCAAACGCCAGCATCCCGGTTCCCAGTGGCTTGGTCAGCACCAGCACATCACCAGCACAGGCACGATCCCGATAAAAGACGTTGGCGGGATCAATCAAGCCCGTCACGGCAAATCCGAATTTGATTTCCTCATCATTGATGCTGTGCCCGCCGATCAATGCACAGCCACAGCTTTGCAACGTCTCGATCCCGCCCCGCATCATGGCTTCCATCTGTTCGCCGCCCAGAGTCTCGATCGGGTATCCGATAATTGAGAGTGCCGTAATCGGGGTGCCCCCCATGGCATAGACATCGCTCACGGAATTGGCCGCCGCGATTTGCCCGAAGCTGTAAGCATCATCGACGCAGGGCGTGAATACATCCACGGTTTGCACGAGTGCAAGGGTATCGCTGATCCGGTAGATACCCGCATCGTCCCCGGCCGCGGTCCCCAGTAAAACGTTGGGATTATCAAACTGCGGCAGACGGGAGAGAATCGCCAGCAGATCGGCCTGCCCGATCTTCGAGGCACACCCGGCCTTGCGGACATGCTGTGTAAGAGCAACACTGCCTGCCCGCACAGGCATCTTCTCCCCGGCACACAGACAGATATCGTGTTCCTTGAAAATATCACATGGACAAGGCTTCTTCGGCTCACAAACACAATGCCCCAGTTTGATCGAGCGACTCATGACCGACTTACGACGTGAACGATCCATCCAGAACCTCCTTGACAATTGTTGCCACAAGTTGCACCTCACCAGGCAACAACGTGCGCATATCCAATAAAACGTTTCCATCCTGGATGCGCGTGATCACCGGGATATCACCCAGCCGTAATGCCTTGGCAATCGATTCGGCACTGCGGCCATCCCCGCGGATCGCAACAAGTACCGTCGGCAGCTCCACGCCAGGCAGCGATCCGCCACCGATCTCGCTTGTCCCCTCCTTGATCTCTACCAGATACGGTGCACCAGAATCGGACTGTAAAGCCGATTGCACAATTCCTGCATCCTGGCGCAAATCAGCCATCGTGCGTGCCAGCATGCGATACATGGGATGCCGTTCCCGAAGTGCGTCAGGATCGCGAAACAGGCGCAGAGCCTGCTCAAGCGAGGCGGCCGTCAATTTACAGACACGCAGCATACGCGTCAACGGATGTTTCTTGATCCGTTCGATCAGGTCACAACGCCCCACGATAATCCCGCATTGCGGGCCACCAATCAACTTGTCACCACTAAAACAGACAATATCGGCCCCCGCCGCGATACTGTCCTGCACCAGCGGTTCCGCCGGCAGACCATATTCGCGCAGATCGACAATGGCCCCGCAGCCCAAATCGTCAATCAAAGGCAGTTGGTGCGCATGAGCCAGCGCAGCCAGTTCGCCTACTGGCACCCGCTGGCTGAACCCGATGATGCGGTAATTACTCGGGTTGACCCGCAAAAGCGCCCCCGTGCGCTCGGTGATCGCCTGCTCGTAATCGCGTAAATGCGTCTTGTTGGTGGCACCCACCTCGCGCATGACGCAACCGGCCGACGTGATGCAGTCCGGCAGACGGTAGGATCCGCCTATCTCGATCAACTCGCCGCGCGAGACGATGACTTCCTGATTCGAGCAGAGCGCGGCAAGAATCAGGAGGGTGGCGGCGGCGTTATTGTTGACAATGACAGCAGCCTCTCCCCCCGTCAGCTCGCAGATCAAACGCTCACACATGGCCATACGCTTCCCGCGCAGCCCCGTCTCCAGATCGATCTGAAGGTTGCAGCACCGATCCATCTGCGCCAAGGCCGTCGCGGCCGACCCCGGCAGAACCGCACGACCCAGCCCCGTGTGCAGGAGAATGCCCGTGGCATTGATGACGGGACGCAGACGATCCGCCTCCGCACGAGCCAGACGTGCCTGCAAGTCTGCCAGGATGGCATCCCGATCGGCAGATGGATCCCCCGCTTCGCGTGCCTCCGCGATCACGGCACGCAAGGCATCGAGGACGACAAGACGCGTATGCACGGCAATCAGCCCGGACACTTCACTGCATTCCAGCAATGCGGAAACAGATGGGATACCACGACGGGGGTCGGTATTAGATGACATGCTCTCTCTCTCTCCCGCTCAACAAAGACTGGCGGAGATGCATGGGAGTCGAACCCACCTATCCTGCATAACAGGACACAACGGTTTTGAAGACCGCAGCAGCCACCGGACCACTTCCATCTCCCAATAATTTACAGTCCAATCAGCATACTAGTCCCGTATGCCGGGAATCAAGTTGTAATTCAAAATTTGGCGGCAAGCATGTAATTGCCCCGCTTATCCGCGATTTCGCGTTACGACAGCATCTGGCCGGCCGCAAGCATGCCCGCACGCAGTTCCGAATAAGGGACAGCCTGGACGCTACGGTTGCGATCAATCGCCATGCACGCAGCCATGGCCGCACTCTGCCCGAGTACCATGAATACCGGCTCCATCCTGATAGAACCAAATGCGATATGCGTCGCCGAAAGTGCCCAGGGCGCAAGCAGATTATCGCACGTATCCGCAGGCGGCACAATCGCCCGGTACGAAATCCCGTAGGGATGCCCCCCGATAGGTGACTGGATATCCCCCTCGTTCTTGACCATTCCGTTATGGACAACACGCTGGGTGTTGTGCGAATCAAGGGTATAGGCTCCCATCCCGATCGGGTCTTCAACCGGTATGCGAAGCTTGCAATGATTCTCCGTCATGACCACGTCAGAGCGCATCCGGCGCCCTTCGCGAATGTACAAGTTGTATGGCCAGTGATGGTTGTCAACGAACTCGTCTTTGGGCAGTCCCCATTGGGCGTATTGCTGGCGCGTGCGCGCCGGTACGCGGGAATGATTCTGGATCGTCCAGATCAAGCCAAGCTGCCAGTCGCGATGCTGAGCAGCAACCTCTTCGCGTTGATGATGATCGAGCGTATTCCAATTCCAGTCCTTGCCATAATTATATCCGATAAAGTCGGTTGAGATACCGCGGTTATTATTGCTGTCGGTCTTGCGGTTCGGCATCGGCGAGATCTTGAAAAATTCGCCCTGCTGTCCGGCTTCGATGGCGCGGAAAAGAATTTCATAATCGCGTTCGTCGTAGTTGGCTGGCTTTTCGATCGACACCCGGTTCTGGGGCGCATCGGTCAGTACCATACGGTAGCAGTAGGCTTGAAGACGAAGATCGCTCTGCCCCTTCTCCCCGCCCAGATCGGGATTCACACCAGGCAACAGTCCACTCGCGGGCTGCCCCGGCACAACATACGGATCAATGCCATCGGGTAGTTGGTTCTCGGCGGCAACCCCGGTATTACCGTTGTGCTGCTCCTGGAATTCCTCGTTCGACTCCCGCCCCACCACGAACGGAACCCCCGCCCCGGGCAACAAATCGCCTTCGTAGGAGGCATCGATGAACATCTTGCCGCGGATGATGGTGCCGTCCTCCAGTCGAATCGCCACAATCGTCTTACCCTCCTTGATCACACCGGCAGCAAGATCAAGACGTCCCTTGACCACCTGCACATCCGACTCGCTGACCAGCGCATCGAACACATGCTCTGCGACCTTGGGCTCGAAAGTACATGCCAGCTCCGTATCGGCATTCAAGGCAGGCCCACCCTGTCCTTCGTTTTTAAACGCACTGCAATTTTCCTGCTGCCAGGCCTCCGGTTGCTGATAATGCAGATAGAGCCGATGGAAGAACTCACGAGCGAGCCCGCCGAGAATGCGATCATTGCCAATATCCGTCCAGCCAAGCCCGCTGCTGGTCATCCCCCCAAGGTGCCCGTATTGCGAAACGAGCACCGCGCGTTTGCCCATGCGCGCGGCTTGCACAGCAGCCATCACCCCACCGGAGGCATCCCCGTACACCACCACATCTGCCTCGATAACCGCCCCTGCCAAGTGGGCGCTATAAGCACGGCCCTTACTACCAAGCATTTCACGCCTCTCAGTCATGTTATGTTTCCGTCTTGCAGACGATCATAAGGTGGTAATGATCCCTTTCAGTGTACTCCCGCCAGAACAATTGTCTCGAACGGCTGTAGCATAAGCGTTAGGGCTTTGTCTAACTCTAATGCCTCGCCCATCAGTTCCCGGTCCTGTGGATAGATGGCGCGCAGCGTCATCGCTGCGTCAACACCATCCGGGATTTCCCACACTTCTCTGAGCGTAAAGGTAAACGCCTGTTCCTGCGCAGACGGATTTCGCAGCGAGAGGATTCCCCTGCCTGGCTGCCAGGCCGCCCGCCCGTAGATTTCGCCCGTGCCGGGATTGCCTCCGACCCAGTGGGCATCCACCAGCACATCCTCGTGGGTTCGCGCCCATTTTGCCGCTTGCGCCAGATGCTCCAACATGCCGGTACTGGGAACATCGGGACTGACGTAAAGCTCCTGTAGACAGGTGCCCGAGGCAAAGAAACTCCAGATCTCATCGGCAACGGACTGCTCATCAAGCGGCAGCGCTGCGGGTGCCCTGCCGGGGCGCTCTCCAATCAGGATTCCATGCAGCATAAGGGCGTTGATCGGATAAAGGGGCCCGACTTCAACAACGCGCTCATAGCAGAACATGTCACGGTAGGTTATCCACTGCTGGCGGGGATTGCCCGCACCATGCCTGCCGCTGTCGCCCCCTTGCCGCCAGACATTATCAACATACAGCAGCCAGTACGGGCTGGCCCAGGTGCCGACAGTCGCACTGACATAAACCCCGACCTTCTCTCTGTGCAGATCGCGCGCCAACTCCAGCACAGCATGTATATCCTCTGAAAGCGCACCGCAGGTTCCCGCGGTGTCCTGCTTGCCGCTGCCTCCCTCACCCATCCCGTCGAACTTGAAAAACACAACGCCTTGCTCCCGGATCATCCGCAAACAGACATCCGTGAACGCCTTCCGATAGTTTGGTCCTCCCATCGCGTATCCATTCGGATTGGTCTCGTACCCCAGCGGCGCACCATACGCAATCCGCTTGGCCTTGGCCGAGGCATATCCGCCATTGGGCGACATCCAGACCCCCTGCGCAAGCCCGTATTGGCGCGCACGGGCCTCGAGGTTCTTGAATCCTTCGGGAAAACCCGCATGAAAATCCCATAGCGTATTAAAATCGTCCCAACCATCATCCCAGACGACCGCATCCAGCTTCACGCCACGCTTCTCGACCAGTTCTTTTCCAAAATAGTCGATCGCTGCCAACGCCTCCGCTTCCGTCATACGCTCCGTGGCACGACCAAGCCATACATCGTACCAGTTGTTATAATGCAAGAACTGGCGGTACGGAAATATCCGGCGCTGCTCGATATAGTACGCAAAGCCACGTCGCAATTGTCCCGGTGGCACCACGCCGATCCCAAAGGTATATGTGACCGATGTGCCAGCTTTGAGGATATGATCCAAGGGGAGCGCGCAACGTACGCGCGAATCATGCACGACATTCTCTGCCAGCGGATGCTCCACGCCCATAAAGACATCCCCACAAACCACGACCGAACCGGACACCGATCCCACCTGCCGTGCTCCATGCAGAAGCGCATCAACAAAAACGATTGCCCGAATCTCGGTATCGCGCAGGGCCGTCACACGAAGCGACTGCACCAGCGCATTCGCATCGTCTTTCAGCTCTGCAGACCACGCCAGCGCCAGTCCCGATGCCTCATCCCGAAAAAACGCCTCAATCCGATTCGCCTTCAGCTGGATCGGGCCAGTGGAATGCATCGATGCAAGATCCACACAACGTTTACCGCCAATCGTAACGCGAGGCAGACAGCATGCCGCAAATGAAACCACTTGCCCACTGTGCTGGTTCTGGGCCGTCAACCCCGCAACACGGCCCGCCGCTAAAGCCCATGTACAACGGATGGCCGTATTTCCAAGAAAAATACCACCGTTTGAAGCCGCTCCGCTGACCGGCCCTGGATACGCTCCAGGATATTTGAGTGTCGTCCCCATGTACCATCACCGTTTATACCCTGACGCAAACCAAAATTCTTTTCAATCAAATACCACACCAAAACCATACAGAGGGCGACGACGCACAAAAAAGCACGCCCGACACCATCGTGGACAACTGTCTTTACCTAAGACTCGAAGGTTGTATCCGACACAGCGGGGCAAACGCCTTGGAACCATTCCTTGCCAGCGTCTTCAAAAGCAGATCACGCAACATGGCTGTCATCGAATTACTCGAACACGATGCATCCCGATCACCTTCCTGATGGTGGATCAAAAACTTCAGGGCAGTGTCAGCACTTGCACGCCCTTTAGCGGATACACAGCACCTGCCCAAACAAACTGTCCCTCGACACCCGCGGGCAGCGATATACGTGCTTGCCAGCCATCTGACTGTGCCTCCAGATCCAAATGTATCACGCCTGCCGGATGCGGCATGCTGCTGTGAACTTCACGCAATGTTCCAGGACTCGGCTTGATAACAACCGTCTTGAATCCGGGCGTCTCCGGGCGGATCCCCGCCAGACTGGCATGCATATGGAAAAGCGGATGACTCCCCCAGGCATGACAATCACTACGCGCGGGCTCCGGCATTTCCACCGGCGTTTTGAACCCCATGGCAACCATATTCTTCCAGAAATCGAGTTTCTGAATGATCAGATCTCCCCGCCCAAATCGCTGGAACGTCTCTAACAGGTAAAACGAAAAATAGACCGTCGTGCGTAACAAGTCATCGGCAGTTATCAATGCCTCGAAACAGCGCACTTCCAGTTCAGGAAAATGTCCACTCAGTAATGCCAGGCATTGGGCATGCTCACTGTAACTTGTGTGCGCCGGATCTTCCGCAAACAGGCCGCGATCCGCATTCCAGAATGAATCTTGTACGGCACAAGCCAGTTTTGTTGCCCAGTCGCGATTATAAGCCGCCAGATGCAATTCGCCAAAATGCGTTTCGAGGTCGGCGGCAGCGTTGAGAGCATGGATGAACAGTAAATTGACCACGGCAGACACACTGGACTCCGGTCCGGGCGGATTTACAGCACTCAATCCAGGCACCCAGTCCATAAAGCTCCAGCCCGGCAAAGCGGGTAGCAAGTCAGTATCGCCCAAATGCGCCTTGAACTCCTCCAAAAGGCAACGCACCCCCTTGAGGCGCTCCTTCACAAAGGCCGTTTCACAACGCCACCAGGCATGATCCCGCACCATCAGAACCCAGATCATGGCAAATGTCGCACTCAACTGCAACGGATCACTCGGATAGCGTTCCAGCACAAATCCCGTTTCACGCCGCGACCAATCGAACAACGCGATTCCGCGCTGGTTGAGACGATCCTCTGCACTCATTACGTAAGAAGTCAACATCTGTAGACGCGTATCCCCGACATACATGAGCTGTTCGAAATACGGGCAATCCATATAGGTTTCATGCGCACACATCTGGATACCGCGGACCGATACATCCAGGATGGGCTTGAAAGCCGCATCACTGCAGGCAAAGGAGCTTTCGTTTTCCAATGGCAGTCGCGTTTCAAACAATGTGATGTTGTCGATTGTCAGTGCCGTATCACGTGTATCAACGCGTATACGAACATACCGACCTGCCCGCCACCAGAACGGCAGGAAGGTACGCCGCGGTCCATCCGGCAAAAAGGTATCCCCATACCCGCGAAATACTTTACCGCCAATCTCATCGCGGTTCCCTTTTGCGTGTTCTTTCCCAGACACCTCCTGCGGAATGTAACAAGATTCAGCCCACTCGATCTGAAACAAGCTACCGGCACCACCGGACAACGTGACCGCAGGATACGCAGTATGGTATTGATCCAGATCCCACAACACCGTCACACTTGTATTCGGCGCCAAGGTTACACTTTCGCGCCCTTCAATCAGTGACTGCCAGCCCGCATCCGTAATCACTTCGGCAGAAGGAAAAGTTGCATCGCGAGACATATCATCGACAAAACGGATTCGACCGCCCCCTATCGGCCGCCGCACCTGCTCCGGCAAACAGGAAGGATGCAACCGCCATCCCGGC
>JBLRXB010000046.1:0-12728 GCA_047920915.1 Kiritimatiellia bacterium | reverse complement strand
GGCCATGGCTTGCAGCCGTAGTGCTCCCGGCGAGATATTCTGAAAAACGCGCTGGTCGATTGTGGGTGTATCGATCCCTGCTTTGAGCAGTTCTGCTGCTGCCTGGAGGGTGGCGGGGCTCGTGCAGCTATAGGCGAAACGTCCAGAATCCGTAGTGATGCCGACCCAGAGGGCTGTTGCGGCTTGGGGAGATATCTCCCAATGCGCTTCCACGGCCATGCGGGTAAGGATTTCTGCTACGGCCGAAGCTTCCGATATCACATAGTTTTCATCGCCAAAGAGCGTATTAGTGGGATGGTGGTCAATATTAACAATTGGTATCAGGCCCTGCCATTGTTGCACAAATTCCGGGGCGCGATCGATGGAGCCTGTATCGAGCACGATCAGCGCATCAAAGTTCTGCGGTTTCGTGCTATCGGGAGAAATGGCATCAATGGCATCATCAAGCCATGCATAGCGCTGGGGCAGTTTCTCGAGTCCGACGATTTGCGCCTTGAACTGTCTGGATTGCAGAAGGTGATACAGTCCCAAGGCGGATCCGATTGCGTCTCCGTCGGGGCGCACATGGGTTGTAATCGCAAGCCTTGTGTCTGGCGCGAGAATCTTGCCTATTCCTGCTGCAAGGCTTGTGATTGAGGCATTAGAACCAGTCATATTGCATTGCAATCCGACCGACCCAGCCATCGGCAATGTCAGGACCGCCATTGTTTATAGCTTGCGATTGTGAACGGCCCGCTTCAAATACCCACCTGAATTCCTTGCGAATACGTATCTCTACCCCTGCAAGAGCTTCGATGACAATCAACCGGTAGCTATCATCCTGTCTAGCTGGGCTTTCGGCGACGGGATCGATGAATTGCAGGCTGCCGTTGGCCCGCACAAAGGGAACGACAGGTGCGTCATTTGCCAGCAGAGCTTGTCGAATACGCAGGTTAGCGGCTGAAATCCGGAAATCAGGCGATCCCAGATACCAATCATGGCTGCCGCTTACCATAAGGCTGGTAATGGGAAACAGTTGATAATTCAAGCCGAGTTCCAACCCAATGGTGTCATAGGATGCGCCTCGGCTCTGACGGAGGGTCCCCCCATGGAGTTCGGCTGCAAAGAAAATACGATTTTGACCGCGATAAGCTGGTACAAAAGCCTGTATGGCACCACCGAGGATATCGTGGTTTGTGTAGTTTGCGAATGTGAATGCTACCGATTCAATCGATTCTTTCGGCGGGGTTAAGGCTTCACTGGCTATTGCTGTTGATAGCAGAATGGTTGCCAGGCAGGCTATTTGACGACTTGTTTTCATTGCGAATCCTTTCGTTCGGTTAACTTGGGGGGGAGTGTGCCAGAATCTTTGGGTTGCGTCCAGAAAGTCTTTGATGTCGGATAGGAATGAAAGTTGATCGACAATAATAAACAGGACGGCTCGTTGAGCCGTCCTGTTTTAATTGGTAGTAATAGATTACCAGCGGCGATCATCGCTGCGGTCGCGCCCGCCGCCATGGCCACGATCGCGGTCGCGTCCGCCGCCAAAATTGCCACCCCCGCCGAAACCGCCACCACCTTCGCGTCTGGGTTTCGGTTGAGACTCGTTCACCCGTAGGTTTCGTCCCATGAATTCCTGCTCATTGAGTGCCTGAATGGCTGCATTTGCCTCAGAAGTATCCGGCATTTCAACAAAGCCGAATCCTTTGGATTGTCCCGAGAACCGATCTGTGATGACGCGTGACGAAGTCACTTTGCCATATTGCTCGAATAGCTCGCGGAGTTCCGAATCGCCTGTCTGGTAGGACAGATTGCCGACATAGATATCCATTTGATATCCCCTATGCTGCGTGTCATCATCCAATCACCGAAATCCTGCATGATGACACACGATGCATCGGCCCGGTCTGGTCACAATGCTGACCATGCTTAACTATTCAAAAAAGCGGCAGGGAAATCCAGAACAATTTTGTTTGTGTTTTATTTGTGTTGTGCGAGCTATTGATCCAGCGGAACCGCCACGTATTGCTGGAAACGGCCTTGCCGTACTGTCAGTACGAGGCGTCCTTGCGCGATCGCGTCGCGGATGGCTTCATTAAAGTCCTTAATACTGCGCACACGGTTACGGTTGACGCCGGTGATCAGGGCTCCGGCGCGCAATCCTACCCGGGCTGCTGGTGCATCTGGTTTTAACTCGGTAACGATTACGCCATCATTCAGGTTATAGCCGAGGCGCATGGATATTTCCTCGGTGATTTCGCCTACGCGCATCCCGATTTTTTCCATGGTATCCTGCAGGGATGCAGTGGCCTGGGCTTCATCTTCTGGCAAGGCACCGATGACTACGTTCAGCTCGATGGTCTCGTCCTCACGCTGGATTTTCAGAGTGATTTCCGAGCCGGGGCGGCGGGCCGATATTTCATTGCGAAATGCCCCTGTGTCAGGGATACGGCGTCCGTCCAGTTCCAATACCACATCACCTTGCTTTATGCCTGCTTCAGCGGCGGGGCTGTTTTCGAGGATATCTGAAATGAGAATTCCGTCTGACGAGGGGAGTTGTAGCGATTCTGCCAACAGTTGGGTAAGCTCCTGGAGATACACGCCGAGGTACCCCCTCGTTACGGAGCCGCTCTCGATGAGTTGATCCTTGATGGCTCGCGCCATGTTGATAGGAATCGCAAACCCGACCCCCATGCTCCCGCCGCTGCGCGTGTAGATGGCGGTGTTGATTCCGACAACCTCACCGTTGATGTTTAGCAGGGGGCCGCCCGAGTTGCCGGGGTTGATGGCGGCATCGGTTTGAATAAAGTCTTCAAAATCGGCGATGCCGATGTTGCGCCTGCCCAGTGCACTGACAATACCAGCCGTGACGGTTTCCGACAGACCGAAGGGATTGCCAACGGCAATGACCCATTCGCCGACCTCCAGTTCGTTGCTGTCACCGAGTGGCACCACGGGCAGATTGTCGGTCTCGATTTTGATGATAGCGACTTCGCTGCGAGGATCGGAGCCGATATTTTCGGCTTCGAACTCCCGTCCATCGTGCAGGCGCACCCGTATGCTTGTGGCGTCGCCGACGACGTGGCTATTGGTGAGGATATAGCCATTTTCCGATATGATGAATCCGGAGCCGGCGCCTTCGCGTCGGAATCGGCGCGGCTGCCGTTGCTGGGGGGCTTGGGGAATGCCGAAAAACCTTCGCAGCATATCATCGCCAAAAAAATCAAATGGATCGTTGAAAGAATGACCCTGCTCGCGGGATTCAATGATTTGTTCAACTTGTATGAATACGACTGCGGGTATGGTTTGTCGTGCAACTGTGGTAAAGGCGCGACCGGTCTGGCGGAGCACATCAATCGAATCTTCCGCCAAGATATAAGCGGGTAGCCCTACAATCAGCAATGCAAGTAACGGCAACTTTTTCATCTACGCTCCTTTGCGTTTAATCGATTCATCCGGTCTGGAAACCAGTAACAAAGTATAAAAAAATACGATGCAGACGCAATATCGTCAACCACTCTCTTATACGGTTGAAAGAGCATAAACCTTAGCAAAAAAGATTCATAATACACATATTGCATGATTTGATTTGGTTCGTTAGTCCCGTTTGGGCTCGTATGCGGCAGTCGGAGTTGGTTTGCAATTGGAAGCGTTGCAGGCTAAAGTAAGCCACTTTTATATAAGGAGGCATAGCAGAATGGCTGTTTTGGAAATTGTAAAATATGGAGCGGAGGTATTGCGAGCGAAGGCAATACCTGTGGAAAAAGTGGATGATGGGATTCGTGCGTTGGTGAAGGATATGCTTGCCAGTATGTACGCGTCCGAGGGTGTCGGTCTGGCGGCGGAACAGATTGGTCGCACAGAGGCAGTTTGTATTATTGATGTACCGAAGGAGGAGGCTTGCGGGGTTAAGATGCCCTTGGTGGTGATTAATCCTGTGATTCGGGAGTTGGAGGGCCAGCAATGCGGTCCGGAAGGTTGTTTGAGTTTTCCCGGTATTTATGTGCAGGTGAAACGGGCCGATAAGGCTATTGTTGACTATATGGATTTGGATGGTAAGCCGGCAACCGTAGAGGCGAAAGGGCTTTTATCACGCGCTCTGCAGCACGAAATTGATCATCTCAATGGTGTACTTCTGATTGATAAGATGACGGCCGTGCAAAAGGTTGCGCATGCGGGCAAGCTCAAGCGGATGAAGGCAGGGCGGTTATGAGCGGAATGAAGCGTCTGCTGCAAAGGGTTGCGGTATTCTTTGCAACTGGTTTCGGTACGGGGTTCAGCCCGTTTGCCTCTGGTACGGTTGGAACGTTGCCGGCGATCCCGTTTGTGTATTTTGTCTGGCCCTTGCTGGATTGGCCTGTGCAGGCGGTGGTTGCCACCGGGTTGGCCTTGTTGGCGATTCCGATTTGCAGTGCGGCGGAGCGGCAATTCCGGACGAAGGATGATGGCCGGATTGTGGCGGATGAATACATGACGTTTCCGATCTGCATGATCGGGTTGCCTGGTAATAGCCTGCTCATGCTGGCCATTGCATTTGTCACCTGCCGGCTATTCGATATTCTGAAGCCGGAACCGGCAGATCGGTTACAGGCGATCAAGGGGGGCACTGGTATCGTTTTGGATGATGTGGTGGCTTCGCTCTACAGCTTGGCTGTCAACCATGTCATCTATCATTTCGTGCTTAAATAACATTTGGCAAGCTACCGTTTTTGTAGTAGCGTGCTTTCAATTCTATTAGGTAGTGCCAAGTCTTCAAATTCAGAAGGGGTTTATCATGAAGAGTAAGGTTCTTGTTGCGGCATTTCTCTCGATTTGTGTTTCGATCCTGTTTATCGGGGTTGGTTGCGAGGATAAACCAGATACCGATAATGTTGATGGGTTTTTTGATGGACGCGATATCAGTGCGGATACGCGGACACCCACGCGCAGTCCGCAGCGGACGGATGATCTAGGCCCGGCTCCCGACCCGTTAGAGGAGTTGGTGATTCAGCCATTAGGTCGAGAAGAAATTGACGGTGATGGAAAAATTGTAGAATTAACGCTCGCAGCAGATGGCGAAATTGTGGCCCTGAAATTATTAGGAGCGTCGGGCAGTGTTACTTGGAGCGTTTCGGTGCTTGGCAGAGGCGATTTAGTCACGAAGTCGAATACGGGCGCTACCTACAGGCGCGATTCATCTGGTGACAATGTTGTGACAGCGCAAGACGCGACGGGGCGTAAAGCCTTTAAAGTCATAAAGCAGCCATAATTCATGTGATTTGAGGGAATTGTGGGTTTAGAAGTTTGTGTGCTGGCGAGTGGAAGTTCCGGAAATTGCATCTACGTAGGTAACGACGAGACGCGCATTTTGATCGATGCTGGCATCAGTTGTCGGGTGATTTGCTCGCGTCTGGCTGACATTGGTGTGCCACCCGAAAGTATCCAGGCGCTGTGCGTTACACACGAGCATACGGATCATCATTCGGGGGTGGCCGTGTTATACCGCAAACTCGGATTGTCGCTCTTCGGGAATGCGGGTACGGTAGAGGCCTTAAGCCGTTCGGCCAAGCATTGCGGATTACCGTGGAATGTTTTTACCACTGGGCAATCGTTTCGCATTGGCAATCTGGTGGTCGATCCCTTTCGGATTCCGCATGATTCGTATGAACCGGTAGCGTTTGTGGTTAGTGATGAAAATTGTCGGGTCGGTATTTGCACAGATTTGGGGGTGGCAACAGATTTGGTGTGTGCTCGTTTGCGGGAGTGTGATGTGCTGATTATCGAGACGAATCATGACGAGGATCTGGTGTTGGCATCTGCACGGCCATGGTCGCTCAAGCAACGGATTATAGGCAATAAGGGGCATTTGTCGAACCGTCGGGCCGCGGAGTTGTTGTGCGAGATTGCCTCGGATCGCTTACAGGCCGTATACTTGGCGCACTTGAGCCGGGACTGCAACCGGCCTGATCTGGCGCTGGAAACCGTCCGGAGGCAGCTTGTGCGTGCAGGGTTTGGGCATGTTGATATACAGATTACGCATGCGAATCAAGCGTCGAAACTGTGGCGGTATCAAAGTAGTATTAGGGGTGATAACCCGGACGTATGTATAGCGTCCGAGGCCGGTGTTCATTTGGAATTAGCGTTGTAGAGGCAGTTTATGGGTCGATCACAAACAAGGATATTGAAGCGTTCTGATCATGGCGTTTCACGCAAGAACATTGATCGGGATGCTCTGTATGTGATGCAGCATTTGAACCGCAATGGATTCAAGGCTTATCTGGTTGGTGGTAGCGTTCGTGATCTTATGCTGGGGCGGATGCCGAAGGATTTTGATATCAGCACGGATGCCGAGCCGCAACAGATCCGGCGTTTGTTCCGCAATTGTTTTCTGGTGGGGCGTCGTTTCCGGCTGGCGCATATTCGCTTCGGTCGCGACAAGGTGATTGAAACGAGTACGTTCCGGCGGCAGCCCGAGCCGAATCAATCCGAAGAGAGTCTGGTGCAGTGGGACGACAATCAGTTCGGCACCCCGGAAGAGGATGCTTTTCGGCGGGATTTTACGATCAATGGACTTTTTTATGATCTGCATGATTTCAGTGTGATTGATCATGTCGGTGGATTGCCCGATCTGAAGCGTAAGCTGATCCGGACCATTGGCGATCCGAATATCCGGTTTCGCGAGGATCCTGTCCGGATGGTGCGCGCGGTTCGGTTTGCGGGACGATTGGGCTTTCGTCTCGAGTCGCGGACGCGCCGTGCCATCTTGAAGCACGCCGATGAGGTGCTGCAGTCTTCTCCGGCACGGCTTTTGGATGAGATGTACAAGCTGTTCGCGTTTTCGTCGTCGGCAGCATCGTTTCGCAGTCTGTGGGATTTGGGGTTGATGCAGCCATTGTTGCCGGAAATCGCAGCGTATGTGAAGGCAACGGGGGGTCGGAAGTCCCCGCTATGGAGCTGTTTGGGTGCGTTGGATCGCTGGTCTGAGGGCAATGCGATGGCTTCGCCGGAATTGTTGCTGGCCGTGCTGTTGCATGGGCCGATGTTGCAGGCATGCCGGGCGGCGGATGCTTGTAGGCACCCGAATGTGGTTTGCACGGAGTGGCTGGAGCCTTTTGCGTTGCGTTTTCGTATGCCCAAGGGGGTTCGTTACCGGGTGCTGCGTCTGGTGGAAAATCAAATTCGTCTGGAGCAGCTCGTTGGGCGAGGCGAAGCCGTGGATATGCGTCGGAAAGGGGTGTTACGCATGCTGGAACATGCCTCTTTTCCGGATTCGCTGGCCTTGTTGCGCATCCGTTGTGCTTCCGGTGCTGTGTTGCCGGAAGTCGTGAGCTTCTGGGAGGAGAGTGTTGCGCAGGCTCCCGCGCGGATCTTGGATGCGTCGGGGGGCGAGGTCCAGGCGCCGGATCGTCCGCGCCGCCGTCGTCGCCGTCGTCGCAGAAGGCCTTCCCATGAGGCTTGAGGTTTGGAATGCCGGGCGGATGGGGTATGCCGATGCGTACCGGATACAGACCCAGTGGATGGCCGCGCGTATCGCTGGCGGGGATGCACATCCGGATCGTTTCTTGCTGGTAGAGCATGATCCCGTCTATACGTTGGGGCGCCATGCCGAGAAGGGGAATCTGTTGTGGAATCCGGCAGATCTTGCTAGCCGCGGGATTGATGTCGTGCAGACAGACCGTGGCGGACAGGTTACATATCATGGTCCGGGACAAGTTACAGGGTATCCCATTGTGAAGTTGTCTGTACGGCGCGGGCAGGGGGTTGCATGGTATGTTCATGGTTTGGAAGAGGTGCTTATACGAACGCTTCGGCATTTCGGTTTGGATGGCAAGCGCGATGCGATTAATCCTGGCGTTTGGTTGGGGCGCGATAAAGTGGCTGCTATCGGGGTTCGCGTGCAACGTCAGGTTACGATGCATGGCTTTGCGCTGAACGTACGAGCCAATTTGGAACATTACGATGGAATCATTCCTTGCGGGATTCGCGAGCGAGGTGTTACATCTATGCATGCGCATTGTGTGGGGCTAACACGGGCAGATGTAATCCCGGTACTGATTGCGTCTTTTGGCGATGTGTTTGGGTATCCGGGGATTGTCTTCAGGGACAAGGAGTGACATGAATATCATCTCGCGCGAGAATTTCTGGTCTGCTTTAGAGGGGACTCGTCGTTCCTACCATGATCAGTACCGGGCAATGTATTCCAGCGATTTAAACGGTATTGTTCTGGATCCGCTGTTGATGCGGATCCCGATTGACGATCATATGGTGCACCGCGGGGATGGCGCATTTGAAATGTGCAAGTGTGTGCATCGGGGCATCTATAATCTGCGGGCGCACGTAAAGAGGTTGTCCGATTCTATGGGTGCCCTCGGTTTGGTGTTACCCGTGGCGTGGGATGAACTCGATCGAATCATCCTGCGCACGGTGCAGGCGAGCGGGCTGGATGATGCCGCTGTGCGGATTTATGTTTCGCGGGGGCCTGGAAGTTTCGGGGTTAGTCCGGCAGATTGTCCCGTGGCACATTTGTATGTTGTTGTTTCGACTTTGTCGCCCGGCTTTATGGAGCTGCATCCAGAAGGTGCCAAGGTTGGCATTTCGCGCATTCCGGTCAAACCAGGGGTTTTTGCTACCATGAAGCATTGCAACTATCTGCCGAACGTCATGATGAAGCAGGAAGCACTTGCACGGGGGTTGGATTTTACCATTGGTTGCGACCACGAGGGCTTTGTAGCCGAGGGGCCCACGGAAAATTTCGGGATTGTGACGAAGAATGGGCAACTGCTTTTCCCGCAAGTCGATCGCGTGCTGGCGGGTACGACAATGGTGCGCGTGTTGGAGCTTGCGCACCAATTGATCGAAGCGGGACGATTGCAATCTGCGGGCTATGCGCGCATTCGGCCGCAGGCGGTACTGGAAGCGGCGGAGGTTATTATTGTGGGCACAACGACCGATGTTACGCATGTGAGTCGCTTTGAGGACTATCGTTGGGTGGGAATGGGGCCGGTTACGCAAGCTTTGCGTCAGGCGTTGGTCGCCGATATCGCGTCCAATGCCGAAATGCGGTTATCGCTGGATATGCTTTCGCCAAGCCATACGTAAGGAGTTGCGTGAAGAAAGCTGACATGTGGCAGGATCCATTTCAGTTGGTTGCCAGCTGCCATTTTTTGCCGCAGTTGGAGGCACAAACCCGCGAAGCGGTTTTAGAGATGATGGTACGCCAGCTGGACGTGGACTTGCCCGCGATTTCCCGGGTAGAGTTGCTGGCATCCGTATTGCGGCGCGAGCGGATACGGGCAACAGGCACGCCTGAAGGGGTGGCTTTTCCGCATGGCAAGCATGCGCGCATTGACGACATTTATGCTGTTGTGGCAACGACGCAGAAACCGGTTGATTTTGGGGCGGGGGAGGCAATGCCTTGTCGGATTCTGATTCTTACCGTCTCATCGGTTTATCGTGCCGACAGCCATTTACAGTTTCTTGCGCATATGGCGCGGTGTTTGTGCCAGGCCAAGGTGCGGGATGCTGTGCTAGCGGCTAAGGATGAGCATGCCCTCATCCGCGCATTTTGCGGATAAGGGCAAAGGGCGCTGTTCAACGCAGTTTTTCCTTGCCGGTCATACCAAGGATCGTTGCTGCAATCAGTTTCACTGTGTCTTCAGCATCGCGCAGGGCGATGGTTTCCACGGGGCTGTGCATGTAGCGTGTTGGCACGCTGATCAATGCGGAAGCCACGCCGCCGCGATTCATCATGATGGCGAATGCATCGGTGCTCACCCCGCGCGCTTCCGGCTGAATTTGCGTCTGCAGCTTGGCCTTGTGTGCTGTCTTTTTGATAATCTCTAGCAAGGCCGGATTATAGGTTGGTCCCGGATGCAGGACCGGACCATGCCCGAGCTTGCTTTCGCCAATGATTTTGGGATCCATGCCGGGAAAATCGCTTGCGAAGCCTACATCCACAGCAATGCCGATGTGCGGATCCACATGAAAGGCGGATGTTTTTGCGCCCCGCAGACCAACTTCTTCCTGTACGGTGCTCACGGCATGAACCGCCACATTGAGTTTTTTACCGTTAAGAAGCCGCAATACATCCGCGACGATAAACGCCCCGATCCGGTTGTCGAATGCACGGCATGCCACCAGACCATTGCCAAGTTCGATCCAGCCGCTATTGATTGTGGCCACATCCCCCAATGCAACCATCTTTTCGGCGTCTTTGCGGTTTTTCGCGCCGATATCAACCCAAAGTTCGTGAATCAGGTTCGTGGGTTTCTTGCGATCTTCTTCTGTCATGAGATGGATCGGCTTTACGCCGATAACTCCTAACACAGGACCTTTTGCCGTCTGGATGATAATGCGTTCTGCCTGCAGGAGGGAAACGGTTACCCCTCCAAGTGCCGACATGGTCAGGTATCCCTCGGGACTGATATACTGCACCATGAGTCCGATTTCGTCGCAATGCCCGGCGAGCATCACACGAACGGGAGCCCCGGGGTTGATGACGCCGATGACATTACCATGCACATCCATGCTGACCGTGTCGGCATATTGCCGCATATAAGCCGTAACCAGTTCCTGTCCCTTTGTTTCGGATCCGGTTGGCGTAGGTGTCTCGAGCAGTTGTTTGAGAAACTGCAAAGCGGATTTGTTCATACTATGATCTCCTTGTTTTATCGGGTTTCGCATGCCGGATGAAAGTAATCCCTACGAAATGCGTATCCGTTATTAATTGTTTTGTTGTATGTTTCATTACATAACATCAGGCATGGCGTGCTTTTTATACGCGGTCTGCCATCTGGATGTAGCCTCTGCGTTTAGACGTGCCCTTATAGGCCGGACGAATGATTTTCCCGCCGGTGATAAGCTGTTCGAGCCGATGGGCAGACCAGCCTGCCATGCGGGCAATCGCAAAAATAGGCGTATATAGGTACTCGGGGATGCCGAGCATACTGTAGACGAACCCTGAATAGAGATCGACATTCGCACAAAGCGGTTGGGTGATTCCTTTTTTGCGATGGAATATATCCGGGGCAAGACGCTCAATGGCAGCGTATACCTCGAATTGATCGAGCATATTCTTTTCTTCTGCGAGTTGGCGCGCCTTTTCCCGCAGGATGACGGCACGGGGGTCTGATTGCGTATATACGGCGTGCCCCATGCCGTAAATCAAACCCGACTCATCGAATGCTTTGCGATCCAGCAGCGCGTCGATATACGAAGTAATTTTTGTCTCGTTAGGCGAAGATCCGCAGGTCTTCATCAAGTCATCCATCATGGATTTTACCTGCAGGCTGGCGCCACCATGTCGTGGCCCCTTGAGCGAGCCGACCGCAGCAGCAAAAGCGGAGTAGGTGTCGGTGGCTGAAGATGTAACCACATGCATGGTAAAGGCTGAGTTGTTGCCGCCACCGTGTTCAGCGTGCACAATTAAAAGTTGGTCCAATAATTCGGCCTCAAGCGGTGTGAAATTGCCATCGACGCGCGTGAGTCTCAGGAAGTTTTCCGCGGTGCTCAATTTCGGGTCCGGGTTGTGCAGGAAGAGGCTTTTATTTTCGAAATAACGCCTGATGGCTTGGTAGCCGTAGGCACTAAGAACAGGGAACGCCGCGATCAATTGCAGGCATTGCCGCAGGACGTTGGGGGCGGAAATGTCTTCCGCGAGATCGTCGTATGAATAGAGCACGAGAACACTGCGGGCCAGCTTGTTCATGATGTTGCGACTGGGAATCTTGAGAATCATATCGACGGTGAAATTGGAGGGCAGCTCGCGGTACTCTCCCATGAGTTTACAGAAATCCTCGAGTTGTGCCGCGGAGGGGAGTTCCCCGAACAGCAGCAGGTAGGTGGCTTCCTCGAAACCGAAGCGCCCACCGGATTGCTGGAGCCCTTGAATCAGATCCTCGACACTGTATCCGCGGTAGTAAAGTTTACCCGTATCCGGGACTTTTTCGCTTTCGTCAATCGTATATCCATGCACTTCACCAATATTGGTAAGACCGACCAATACGCCCGTCCCATCGGTATTTCGCAATCCACGTTTTACGTTGAAACGATGATACAGTTCCTGCGGAATCTGGCTGTGCGAAGAGGTTAGGTCGCACAATTCCTTTAAATACTTATGATGTTTATCCATAGGCTTGTCTGGTAATTTATCTCTGGTGTTAAATCGTCAAATGGGCAAAAAGATTTCAAAGTGACAATATCAAGATGTGAATCGGGTGTCCAGCGACATCTTGATTGCAATTTGCTTGCGCGCAGGGTGGTGTTTCCTGTCTGATACAGTGATTTGGGTGTCGGTAGAAGGAGTGTTGCTGCTATGATAAGTGATGTTGTATTGCGAGATCTGTTGATGGAACCTTTGGTGGAAGCTCCTTTTTCAGAAGGGGTGCCATTTCAGCGAGGCAAGGTACGCGATTGGTGCTGGCAGCAAGGGGATCGGGTGCTTGTGACGACGGATCGTATTTCGGCGTTTGACCGTATATTGGGGACTGTGCCGTGCAAGGGGCAGGTGTTGAACCAGCTCGCTACATTTTGGTTTGAAAAAACGCAACATATTGTCCCTAACCCTGTTGTGGCGGTGCCCGATCCGAATATTGTGGTGATGCGCGAATGCCAACAGCTTCCATTGGAGTTCGTCGTGCGGGGCTATTTGACGGGGGTTACCAAGACATCAGCCTGGACGAACTATGCGAATGGTGTCCGTACGCTTTGCGGCAATGCTTTACCCGATGGGCTGCGTAAGGATCAGCAGTTGGAAACACCGATTCTAACGC
>JBLRXB010000045.1:0-12873 GCA_047920915.1 Kiritimatiellia bacterium | reverse complement strand
GAGCGGGTATCGACACGCCCATTTATGCGCAAATAGCTACGAACTTCGCGCAACAAGTGCCACGGCCCCGCATGCCTCCCTGCTCTATCAAGCGATGCAACATAAATTGCAGCCGCCCATTTGCGCGGCACACTCAAACGGGCATCACCGGCCTGAACCACCAACAAATGGTTACATGCATCATTCTGTAGCATTTCCACGACGGCACCGCTGTACAACCCGAGTTCCACGCTGGCTAGCTGGGCGTTTCCCGTAATGACAACGCGACTTCCGGTCGGGCACTGCGACAAAACCCCCGAAAGGTTATCGACGGGACGCCTTCGCCCGCAGCACCTGCGAAACCATGCTCTCATGCCTGTTTCCTCTTACCATATCCGGACAAACCGGCCGCGCCGATAATCAGAAACAGAACGCATCCCATCAACCAGCCCATGGCGGGTCCGGGAGTCGTCCCCAGCTGTGATACTTGAAAAAACATCGTCGCTACCACCCAGGCGAGAACGGTCAAATACACCGTACTGAAAATCGCCCAGCGCATGCCAGACTCTTGATAAATGGCTCCGACAACCGCCAGACAGGGACAATAAATCAGAACAAACAACAAGTACGCAATCACGGCTGCGGTGCTACCAAAGCCACTACGCATGGCACCCGCCGCAGTAGATGCCTCCTCTTCCTTCTCCTCGGCCCCGAATAGCACCATGAAGCCAGCCGGGATTTCACGAAAAGCATCTCCCACGCCACCCCGGAAAGAGAAAGGTTCGTCACGTTCTTCCGCGGCCCCTCGATACAGCGCGTCCAACGTGCCTGCTACCGCCTCCTTGGCAAATATCCCCGTGATCAAACCTACCGTTGCCGGCCAGTTATCCTGCTCGATCCCCATGGGCCCAAATACAGGCGTAACACGTTTACCCACACGCTCCAGCAAACCATCACGATCCGCTGCTTCCGCACCAAAATGATGATCCAAAGCACCAAGAACGCTAATCAGGATGACGATCGCCAGAATGACCTGCCCTGCACGCAGGACAAACCCTTTCAGCCGATGCCACGTGTGCAACATGATGCCATTAAAAGTGGGTATATGGTAGGGCGGCAATTCCATCACAAACGTACTCGGGGTGCCCGGCATAAGCGTGCGCTTTAATAAAAGACCGGTCAGCACGGCCAGTATGATACCCGTCACGTATAACCCGAATATCAGTTGACCGCCGCGCTGCGGGAAAAAGACCACGGCAAACATGGTGTAAACGGGCAGCCGCGCCCCGCAGGACATAAACGGATTCATCAGGATCGCGAGGCGGCGATCGCGTTCATTCTCCAGGGTTCGTGTTGCCAGAATCCCGGGCACATTACACCCGAAACCTACCAGCATCGGCAAAAAAGCCTTGCCGGGAAGTCCGATCAAACGCAACAGTCGATCCATCACGAAAGCGGCCCGTGCCATGTAGCCGGAATCCTCCAGAACCGAAAGGCATAGAAAAATAAAGAAGATCGGCGGGATAAAGGTTGATACGGTCTGAATGCCTTGCCCGACACCATCCGCCATGAATGCCACAATCACCTCCGGCAGTCCCGCCTGCACCAGTAGATGGCGCAATCCATCCACAAACAGGGTTCCCGTGAGCACCTCGAAAAAACCAATGAACGGTTCGCCTACATTGACGGTAAGAAAGAAAACGCCGAACATGACCGCAAAAAAGAGCGGGATTCCGAGTGCGCGATTGAGAATGACCCGATCAATCATGTCGGTGATGGTGCGGCGCAATTCCAGATCCCGATGCAAGACATCCCGGGCCAGACCATGGATAAAACCATAGCGGCCATCGGCGATCACAATATCAGGCGCATCGCCACTGTGCTTGCGAATCGCAGCCAGATGCCCCACCGTCTTTTCAACATGCCGCCCACCGAGAATCTCGGTAGCAATCGGATCCTCCTCCAACATCTTGATCGCCAACCAGCGCGCATCCACGGCTGCGGTTTCGGCAGACGCCGCGATCTCCGGCAACAATGCCGCAATGGCCTGCTCGACATCGGCATCGTATACCGTCCGCGTGGCCGGCCGATGCCCACTCGCCGCAACGGCTGCGATCGCGTCCTTCACGGCCACAATTCCCGCGCCCTTGTTCGCCACAACCGGAATCACCGCACAGTCCAAATGCCGCGCCAGATGCTCGATCTCCAGACGCAAGTGGCGTTGCCGCGCCAGATCCATCATATTTAGCACAACTACCAGCGGCACATGCATATCCAGCAGCATCGTAGTCAAATACAAATTGCGCTCCAGATTCGTCGCATCCAATACATTCACCACTACATCCGGGCGCTCTCGCAAGATAAATTCGCGCGCCACCCGCTCATCGGCAGAATTGGCAGAAAACGAGTAAATCCCGGGTAAATCAACTACTTGGACAACCCGATCAGCATGCTGATAGCGCCCCTCCAGCCGCTCGACGGTTACCCCCGGCCAGTTACCCACCCTTTGGCGGGCACCGGTTAATGCATTAAATACGGTGGTCTTGCCACAATTCGGGTTTCCGGCAATGGCAATACGAAGCACTTTCACAGGGCCTCCACTTCCACGATATCACTTTCGCCCTTGCGAAGCGTCAGCAACACACCGCCACAATTCACCTCAACCGGATCCCCCAGCGGTGCCTTCCGTAACACCACCAGCACCACCCCTCTACGAAGACCCATTTGAATCAGCTTTTGCCGGTAAACACGATCCCCTTCGGCAAAACCGGTGACACGTGCCCGTTGCCCTTTTTGCAGCTCGAAGATTTTCATGCTTGCTCCAGATAATCACGGAAGCCGGCCACCCACGGGCAGGATCCGGCCTCACACTGCTGTAAATAGGCATAGAACTGCTCGACTCGACGCAACACCCCCGGATCCATGACATGCTCCATGCGACAAGCGTTTTTCTCGGCCATATCCGCATCCACCAGCAACACATCCTGCAAGAATTGATGCAATAACTGGTGCCGTCCCGCAACACGTTCGGCCGCATCGCGACCCTCTGCTTTCAAAATAATCTGACCATACGGTTCGTAATCAATCAGACCTTTCTCCGTCAGCATTTTCAATGCAGCCGTCACCGTCGACTTGTGCACACCAAGCTTTTCCGACAGATCCCGCACACGCACACGCCCACGCTCTGACTCCAGCGTAATAATGGCCTCGAGATAATCTTCCTGCACTGCCGATATATTGGGCATATCCATAAATGTCGCCTCCCTGAATGTTGGAGGCACAAAACTACGGCAAAACAAACACTCTTCGCAAGTGTAAAAATGTCAAATATCAGACATTGAAGAGGAAGTGGCAAACGTCGCCATCCTCCAGGACGTAGTCGCGCCCTTTGGTCAACATCTTGCCTTGTTCCTTGGCACCCGCCTCTGAACCAGCGGCCAGCATATCGGCATATTTGATGACTTCCACACGAATGAAGCCGCGTTCGATATCGCTATGAATCTTGCCCCCCGCAACCGGTGCCAAAGAGCCCTTGCGAATCGTCCAAGCTCTACATTCATCCTTGCCAGCAGTGTAAAAAGACATCAGTCCCTGGGCATCATAGGCCGCCGCATTGAATCGATCTAAACCGCTCTCATGCAGCCCGAGACTTTCCAGAAATTCCTGCCGTTCCGCCAGGCTTTCGATCGCAGCAATTTCCTGTTCGATCAAACAGGATACTGCCAGCCGACCATTCCCGGCCTGTGTTTCGCCCTCGGACACATTTTCCACCACGAGCACCGGCAAAAGGGTCAGCAACCCCAAGCTTCGAATGGCTCCCAAGGCATTGGGCTCCAAACCAGCAGCGCGCAGAACCACACCCGCCTCAAGCTTTTGCATGCAGTCCTGCAACGTGGCCTGCTCCAGCTTCTGTTGCGACGACAGACCGGCCTTGGCTTCCTTTTCGAGACGGGCCAACCGCTTTTCAATCAACTCCATATCGGCAAACAAGAGTTCGGTGCGCATATCTTCCTCATCGCGATCAGCAGCCACCGAACCGGCCGGATGATACACTTGATCCGAAGCAAACGAACGAACAACCAAACACAACAGGTCGCACCGGCGGGCGGCATCCAACCACGCACGCGACTCCGCCCCGGAAACAGCATCAGGGCAGAGCACAAAATGATTATCGGCATACACGGCCCGCTTGGATTGAAACAAGGCATGCAACCGGTCCACACGCTGATCACGAATGGGAGCAACCCCTTCAACCACCTCACCCGGCTTGCGGTTCTCCGTGACAACGCGCCCGGTCAGCAGGGTAAATAAGGTCTTTTTGCCAGCTTGGGGAAGTCCGATCAGCGCAATCTTCATGACTCAGGACTTCGGCTGTTCATCGTCGCCATGCATCACCGCATTAAGCTGGCGAACCGCATCCGTTAATGTCTGCAAAGCCGACTCTACCAGACCGAACCGCTCGATCATCGTGGCTTTCTGCCAACGCTGCTGCGTTTGATCACGCTCCAGCTCGTCACGACGTTGCAACAAATCTTCCACCGCATTTTCCAACCCGAGAATCCGATCATGGGCATGCTGCAGGGAGCGGCGCAAATGTATCACTTTCAGTTCCTGATCCTCGAGAGTACTGTCTACATCCTCGATTTCCATACCATCAGGAATCGGAACCTCCACATCATTCCCGCAATCGGAACAGGTGATCGTCAATCCGGCACCACGATAATCAATCGCCAGACTTTTGCCACAATGGGGACAATCAAAGACAATATCTGTATCTTTGATCTCATCGTCGAGTTCGGGAATTTCTGCCATAACCAACACCCTCCCCACGCCTGATCCGATGCCGGCTCAATGCGTCCGGCACAACATGATTACAGACTGGTAGGCTTTACAACCTTACCCGCCCGTATACAAGATGCGCACACATTCACACGACGTGTGACACCATCCATCACAGCGCGTACCCGCTGAATGTTCGGCAGAAACCGCCGACGCGTGATGCCAGTGGTATGTAAACCAATGCCACCCTTGCTTTTGCGCAGACCCTTACGAATGATACGGTTCCCAGTTGCAGGACCTTTTCCACAAACTTCACAAATTCTTGCCATAACGACTACCTCCAAAAAGATTTGTACTATACGCTATGCAGACACCGACACGCAAGCGCTAATTTTTACAAATGCCGGTTACCGCATCTGCTGGGCTACAAGCTGTGCGTAATAACCGTTACGCTCGACCAATTCACGATGGGTACCGGCCTCCGTGAACACACCATTCGATAAAATGCAAATCTTATGGCAACGCATGGCCATCGAAACACGCTGGGAGACGATTACAGCCGTTTTACCGACCATCAGCGCCGCTAATGTCTGCTGGATCCTTTGTTCGGTTTCTGCATCCAGTGCCGATGTAACATCGTCCAACAACAATACTTCCGGCTTCGTCAGCAATGCCCGGGCAATCGAAATACGCTGACGTTGCCCACCGGAAAGCGTGGTTCCCTTTTCCCCGACGAGCGTCTCATACTGTACCGGCAAGGCCATGATAAAATCATGCGCCTCGGCCGCACGCGCGGCATCCATGATCTCCCGCGGTGTGGCATCCGGGTCCCCGTAGGTAATATTATCGCGGATCGAACCCGTAAAGATCTGCGCTTCTTGCGGAACCAGCGCCATGTGCCGGCGCAAGGAAGCGAACCGCACCTTGCGTATGGGCTCGCCATCAACCACTACTTGCCCGTCTTGCGGATCATACAAGCGGCTGATCAGATGCAACAGCGTGCTTTTCCCGCTACCACTCGGGCCCATGATACAAACCCATTGACCGGCAGGTATTTTCAGCGAAATTCCGCGTAAGACCGCATCACTCCCGCTACCATAGCCAAAACGTACGTTGCGCAACAAGACACCGTCCTTCATAGGAACCGGAAAATCCACCGCCCCCGGATCTTCCGGCATATCCTCCTGCTCTTCCAGAATCTGCATCATCCGCTGCCCAAGCACCAGTATCGACGACGCCGTCCCCGCTATCTGCGTCAAACTGATCACAGGCGTGAATAACGTGGCAGTGACACTGTAGGCAAAAAGCATCTCACCAAGAGACATCTGCTGTTGCATCACCATGGTGCTGCCAGCAACAAACATGCCCAGCGTGCAAGCAGACGTAACCAGTGCCGCCGACAAATTCAATCCGGCACTCAGTCGCTCGTGCACCAGGACATCCCGGAACATACTGTGTGACAATTGCCGAAAAACCCGTTGTTCGTGGGCCTCCCGTCCGTATGCCATAATGGCTCGCATCGCATCCAACTTCTGCGACACATACCCATACATGCAGGAATTGGTGTGGCGCACTTCACGATGCACGGGTATCATACGCTTCTGAAAATAATGTACGAGACAAACATACGGAACCAGAACAACGAGAAAAACCAACGCCATCCGCCATTCCAGGGAGAGAAGCAGGATTAACCCGATGAAGATCATGACGATTTGGTGTCCGGCTTCAAATATGACATTCATGAGCTGTTGCCGTAGCGCATCGACATCGGACAAAATGCGTGCCAGCAGGCGCCCCGGCGGATGCCGTTCATGATACGCCTTAGAAAGGGAAAGCACCTTCCGGTGCAGATCATCCCGCAATTTCTTTGTCACCTCCCGGGACATCTGCAAACGTAAACGTGTCGCCCATCGAGCCGCCACATTCAACACAATCAAGGTCAGCACAAACACAAGAAACATGCCGATCAAAGCCGCATCGGCCCCCGGCGGACGCGGCGACTCCGCCGCCGTGCGCGCCTCCTCTCGCAATGCCCCACGCATGCCCAGCGCGCTTGTGTGAACGGCGCGCCGATCGCGCGTCACCAGCACGGAGCGCCCTGCAACGGCGGTATCCTCGCGGGACGTCTGAACCACCAGAATGCGGTCGACAACGATCCGCGAATAGTACGCCAGCAGATACCCCGAACAGGCATGCAAGGTTAACAGGCATATACCAATCAGGACCGTTGCCTTGTACGGCGTAATATACGAAAGAAAAAACCGCACAACTGGCAGCCAGGCCCCGCCCTGCCAATGCTCCTGATCCAGGCGGGGGCGATACGGGATGCGATGATGTTGCAAGGGCGCACTCACAAATCCTCCTCGTGCAAGACACCCTGCCCGGCGTGCCGCTCGTACAATCGCCGGTACCGTCCACCCACCCGCTGCATCAAGACAGCATGACTGCCTGCCTCCACCACCCGACCGCCATCGAGCAGCATAATCACGTCCGCATCGCGAATCGTGCTCAACCGATGCGCCACAACAAACGCCGTACGCCCAGCCAGAAACCGACCAAGGGCAATCTGAATCTTATGCTCCGAGTCACTATCCAATGCACTCGTGGCCTCGTCCATAATCAACATCGGCGGATCCGCAAGAATGGCACGGGCAATGCTGAGGCGTTGCTTCTGCCCCGTCGAAAGCTCCACCCCACGCGCGCCAAGGAGTGTATCATATCCAGAAGGCATCGTCACAATCTCGTCGTGAATCTCGGCCATCCGAGCGGCATCCTCAATCTCGACCCGGGTTGCCCCCGGCCGCGCATACCGGATATTGTCTGCCACGGAAATATTGAACAGCAGCGATTCTTGCAGAACGATCCCGAACTGCCGTCGCAAACTCACAACGTCATACGAGCGCACGTCCCGACCATCCATGCAAATCGAACCACTCTGAACATCATAAAACCGCAGCAGCAACGAAAGAACGGTCGTCTTCCCGCAACCCGTCGGCCCCACCAAGGCCACCATGCTGCCGGGTTCCACATGCAAATCGAAATCCCGCAAAACAGGCTTGTCAGCAGCATACCCGAAAGACACGTGCGTAAAGTCGACCTTTCCCCTCACGCGCTGGACGCGAACCGCACCGGGCGCCGAAAAAATTTCGGGCGGCGTTTCCAGAATCTCAAAAAGCCTGTCGGTCGACACCGTCACATTCTGGAATTGCTGGGCAATCATGGAAAACCGGACCGCCGGCCATAGCAGCTGCATCGCATAGGCCGTAAAGGCAACCACATCCCCATAGGTGGCCACACCACGGAGCACCAGCCCACACCCCGCAAAGAAAATCAAGGCATGACTTAATCCCTGCAGAAGCCTTGTATTCAAATTAAAATCGCTGGTGGCAACAATCGCCTTTTCAAACAACACGGCGGCCTCATCGGATTGCCGCGCAAAAACCTCCTGCTCGCGGGCCTCGGCCCCGTAGGACTTCACCGTGAGGGCACCCCCCAGACGATTACTGACCCCCCCGGCAAGACGGTCCTGCGACTGCCGGAACTGCCGCTGGGTGCGCCGGATACGCACGACATTCAAACGGTAATTCAAGGCAAAAACGCCCACCACGGCAAGCAATAACAACGCCAACCGCCAATTGATCGCAAAGGTAATTCCCACGGATACCAGCGCCGTGATCAAATCCGAAAGAATCTGGACCGAGGCCGCCGTGACCATATTCTGTACCGCAGCACTATCCTCCATCAATCGCCCCACCAGCTTACCGCTGCTGTTGCCATGAAAAAAACCCAGCGACAAACGCATAAAATGATCGTAGACTGCGGCACGGATGCGCAACACAAACTTCTGCCCGACATAGGAAATCCAGATGTGCTGGAAAAAACTCGCACCCGCCGACATGGCGGGTATTGCCAGCAGCCCCAGACTCAACGGAAAAAACAGATGCACGGCACCACGGGTTAGAACCTGATCAATAATCCGGCGGGTAATAAGCGGGGGTAGCATTCCCAGCATCGAAAGCACACCCGTCAACAGCAACAACCCTGCCAGATGGCGCCGGAACGGACGAATAAAACGCAAGAGCGTTGCTGTGCGCTGTGCCTGCATGAATTAGCGAAGCCCAAACATCCAAAACCAGAAAGGGACGCGCGCAACAATAATGCGTGCTTCCGTGGAAGCACCCGGGGGAACCTGGTGCGCGCCCGCATCGAAACTGCAATCGGCCATCCGGTAGGCATTTTGATTGTCAACCTGTATAACGCCCCGCATCGAAAGAACCTTGCCCCGAAAAACCGGATTCCCCGACCAGCGCCCGACCGCGCGCAGCCGCGCCTCATACGGATCGCCAGGCTGCACGCGCGTGGCAAACCGCTCGGGTACACGCAGCTTCAAAATCCGCGGACCGGCACCGAATATTTCATAGAGCACATAATCCGGCGAAACCAGCTCGCCCTCGACAAATGCATAGCGCACCACATATCCATCAATGGGCGCACGCACCTGACGCGCCTGCAACCGCCATGCCGCCCGCGCAACCGCACTGCGCAGCTCCTCCAATTCACGTTCCATCGCGGTAAGCACCTTACTACCGAGCCCCGCATCCTCCGCCTCGATCGTGCGAATTGCCAACAAGGCAAGATCCTGGGTCACCCGGCTCTGTGCCAGCGCACGCTCCGATGCCAACCCCTTGGTATGTAATTCCTGCGTCAGCACCAGATCCCTTTCCGCATGCGCATACCGAAGTTGCGCCTCCTGCAGACGATGCGCCCGCAGCCGTTCCTCCTGGGCCAGCTCGGCCTGGCGCACGTCAATTCGTGCAACCATACTATCCACCGCCTTTCGGGCCGCATCCAGAAGCGCCTGCTCCTCCGCATCGTCTAGCTGCACAAGCAGGACTCCCGCCGCAACAAGATCCCCGTTGCCAACCAAAATATCCGCGACACGACCAGCCGCCGCCGGGCGTACCTCGGCGTATGTTTCCGATGTCACATACCCGTTTGTGGCAACACGAATATGGACCGGCAGCACAAAACCTACCGCAGTGACAAAGACCAATATCCCTAGCGTCCGCCGGACCCACATTCGTCTCCGGCGTACCCGCTCCTCACGCATTTCCGGCAAAGGCTCGCCGCTCGTCGTCCGGTAATCACTCATGATCCACGCCCCCCCGCACCTGTTTGGCAACTTTCAAATAGTCCTTGGCAAGCATCCGAATACCATCCTCATCATCCGAATACCGTTTCATACACAAAGTACAGGTGGCACAGTCACGCTCATAACAGTTGCGGTGCACCCGCGCAGGATACATTTTCCGAAATGCCTCATAGCAATCATCACAACAAAAACAGTAGCGCTCCTGACTGGCCCCAAATGCGACCTGCGCCATATGAAAGCCATCCTTTTCAGGATTTGCCTCCTGATTACACCATGCACACAGCAAGCTCATCCGGTCCAACACTTGCCGATGCCGCGCCCGCAATTCCACATCTTCCCACAAATACTCGATCCAACTCACAGAGCTAGTCGGTATCTTCGCTTGCACAACATCGTTAACCACCACGAGCACCACACCGGTCTTCATCACATAACAACGTTCCCCCGCCACGGGGGGCGCCCCACCATTCAGATGAACCCGCACCCCACCCTGTCGCGGCACCTCGAACGTGTGCCATCCGCAGTGATCGCAAATCGATGCAAACAGGTGCTGGCGCACATGATGACCGCAATCGGGACAGCGCCCCAGTCGAATCGCATGCATCCGCTGCAACGAATCCTCTGCCGCCGTCTGGATAACCTTCCGCGCCTTGCGCTGCACCTTCTCTTCGCTGCCGAACGTCTGGGCACTTACGATGCGCAAATCATGATCATATTGCTCAATCTCATCCTCCGGCATCAACGGCCCGCTCAGCTCGGTCTCCACATCCAAAGGCGTCTGCTGCTTCCGCAGACGCCAAAAACCTGCTTTTTTAAACATAATACTCCTTGGTTTGGCACATCAAAACACGCTGCCTGCGGCAAGACATATTATACCACATCACGCGCGTGCCAAAATCCAACCATTGACTCTGTGTGCATCACAACATTCTGGCAAGCCCAAAAAGCAAACGCACGCCACAATATAAAGAAGTTGCCAATCCGCCCTGTATTTCATAGATTCACACCCGTGACCATAAATGCAACAAGGCAGCTTAAGCCGATATCACACGATGGATATGAAACGTTTCCCCTCTATAATGCCCCCTTTGGCCGCCGTTCTCCTATGTCTATTTGCCGGCTGCCGAATGTTTTCCCCACGCACCGAAACCGCGGAGCGTGAGCAAGAAGAGATTGAACCTACCGTAAGCGAGACCGCATCCGAGGCTATTACCTCCGATTGGTCCCCATTGACCATTCGTCCGGGAAGCTTGCTGAACATTCGCGTCTACGTGGGGGGCAGCCTTGAAGTGGACATTAGCAGCACACGCGTCTCCGAAGCAGGCACGGTTACCCTACCGATTATCGGTACCACCACAATCGGCGGCAGACCGTTGCGCACGGCCGCGCAGCTCGTCGAACTGCGCTATAGAGAGTACTTTGTGTCTCCCCAAGTAACCATGGATCTCGTTCGCGACGACGATAGCGATGCATTCCCCTGGGGGTTTGTCACGGTTTTGGGACGCGTTAAAAAACAAGGCCGCGTGGCAATCCCCCCAACACGCGATCTGACGGTCTCCAGTGCCATTCAACAGGCAGGCGGCTTTGACACCAGCGCACGCATAACGGCAATCCGCGTTACACGGCGACTCTCCGAGGGAGAATCGCAAACGTTTGACGTGAACATGCGCAATATCGGACGCCGCGGACGAACCGATCAAGATATCCTGTTGCAGCCAAATGACGTCATATTCATCCCCGAAATGTTATTCTGAACCGCTACGCACGACTGCTAGCAGCCTCCGAGCACAAAGAACGCCTGTAATAAACGCATTCATTCGAAAAAAACGATAATTGGAGAGAGCCATCTGGCACTTTTTCGCATTGATCGGCCCGATAATTTGTACTATAAAACATGAGCAACTTTGCGATGGACAACATAGGGCTTACAACAATAACGTAGAGGCACACAGCAGTGTTTTTACAAAATAAAGGGAGAGGCCAAACGTGGAACACAAAAAAATAATGGCGGTCATAACAATCGGAGCTGTTATGTCGAGTGCGGTGAGCAGTCTTGCGCAGCAGCTAACACTACCAGAACCAGAAACTGCCGCGGGGTCTTATAACCTGCCTCTGCGCTTCATGCCATACGTCGACTTGAGCGCCGTTCACGATTCCAACTTCAGCAGAGCGGCCGCAAACGAAGAAAGCGAGACATACTATAACGCCCTCGCCGGACTGAGTGTCGCGTACACGGGATCAAGTCTGGACTTGCTTCTTGCCGTCTTTGCGTCCACCCGCAGACACAGCGACTACTCGGACGAAGACTTCGAAACCATCGGCCAAGGTGCACGCCTCCGCTACGGACAGCGCGAAACCATCGCCTGGGAAGCCAGCCAGTCCTTCCGCCGCGTGACCGATGTCGACGTTTTCGGCAATGAAATCGCCGTAGGCAACGTTTCGCCCGACTCCGTGCTAGACAATGCAGCCAGCACCGAGCGCGACATCATGCAGGCAACGCTGCATGCCGGGTATGATGCCACCGACAAAACCGAACTGGACCTTAGCTACCGCTTCGATTCCGCCGACTACACCAGTGATGACTTGGTGAAGGTAACGAGCCATACCGCCATGCTCGAAATCGCATCGCGGCTGACCGACAAATCTTCTGGCATCCTCGCCCTGCGGGCCGGCCTGCAGGACAGCGAAGGCATCGACGATTCTGCCGACTTCTACGCCGCCAGCCTCGGTTTCAAGACCAAAGGAACGGACAAGCTGACCCTCAAGGCCACGGGCGGGTTCCAGCAATATAATCGTCCAGACGACCGTGATGCCGTCGATTCCTTTGTGTTCGATGCAAATGCGAGCCTGGTAGCGTCCGATAAGGTCACGCTACGTGCCGGCGCCCGCAACGGCGTTGCCCTCTCATCCTTGTTTGCAGGCAACGGCACGGAATTCGCAACCTACTATGCGGGCGCAGCCCT
>JBLRXB010000044.1:0-13056 GCA_047920915.1 Kiritimatiellia bacterium | reverse complement strand
CGTCGACGACGACACATCTATCCTCAAAATCACCAAAATCCTCCTCGAGTCCGATAAAATGGCCGTTCAGACATTTGAAACAGGTAGCGAGGCATTACAGGTCTTCGCGACAAACCCTGTCGGCTATGATATCGCACTTATCGACCTGAACCTTGAGGACATGACCGGGTTGGAATTGACCCGGCGCCTGAATGAAAAAAACCCGTTCCTCGTTTCGATCATTATCACGGGGGATGCCACCCTCGATAATGCGATCAGTAGCATGCGACATGGGGCCTACGATTTTATCCAAAAACCCGTTCAACGCAACCAACTCCGGCTCACGCTGGAACGTGCACTCGAATATCACCGCCTGCGACTGGAAAATGAGGAATATCAGCAAAACCTCGAAACCATGGTGCGCCGTAAAAGCATCGAATTGACAAATGCCCTTAAACGAACACGGGATTCATTCGACTTTACGCTGCGCGCCATGACCGCCATGCTCGATGCCCGTGAACATTCGACCGCGCAACACAGCGTCCGGGTGCAGGAACTCACCGTGATGATGGCTGGGAAATTCGGATTTCACGAAAGGGATATTGATGGCATCCGACAGGGCGCACTGCTGCACGATATCGGGAAAATCGCCATTGCAGACAATATTCTACTGAAAGTGGGACCGCTTACCGATACCGAACAGGCTACCATGCGAACCCACGTCACCGTCGGACACGACCTCATCCAAAGCAACCCCGAATTCAAGGCCGCCGCCGATATCATCCTCTGCCACCACGAGGACTTTGATGGGAGCGGCTATCCGCGCGGGCTTAAAGGCCAAGAAATACCCCTCGGCGCACGTATATTCTCCGTTGTCGACGCATACGACGCCATGCGCTCCACACGCCCCTATCGCCAAGGCATGCCACGCGCAGATGCCACGGATGAACTCAAAAAGCACAGCGGCACACAATTCGATCCAACAGTCGTACAAATGTTCCTCGAACACCTCGACGAGATCGAAACCCTCGGACAGTGGCCCTGAGTCTTATACCTCGATCGCAAAATTTTCCAGTTTGTCACGCAGGTGAGACAACTCTTCAGAAAAACGCTCTCTTTGCTCCCCTACATAATCATGGAACGTCTGCTGGTAATACGCGATTCCATCCAGCAAATGCTGTTTGAACTCGGCGTAATACGAAAGCTTGCGCGGACCGCCAATCTTCGAAAAACAATCCAGTTCCCGCATCAGGTAGTCAATATAGATCGATAACTCCCGAATAAACATATGGGGACGCAACTGATCGCGCAGCAGCGACCAGCGACCATAAATATGGCCAACCATCTCTTCCAACGTGTGCGCCGCCTTGAAATGCAAAATACTTAAACTAGGGCAAATCGCAGAATGAACCGCCTGCCGTAGCCCATATTTCAAGAGCACCCCGCCCCCCAATTCATGACAGATACAAGCTTTTGCCAGCAACTGACTCTGCAACAAAGCCTTGGCCGCGGGATCCAGCGAATCATCGGCCGCAAGACTGGCAAGCTTCAAGATCTGATACTTGCGCGAGGCCCGGCAGAGCGGAACATCCGTCATATCATTAACGAAGGCAAGAAACCCCTTCGGGCATGCACTGCCTGGGTGACCCTCTGCAATCCGCTTTTCCTTGGCCACCTCACTAGTGGATGTCTTCAACGTCCAGAAGGGCACCCCCAACGGAGAACTATCGCTCAACGCAATATCGCCATCCTTGGAATCAATCAAAAGCTGTAGATCATGTGCATCAAGACTTGTCGCTTCCGGTACCAGCAAAAATGGCGTACCCCAACCCGTCCGATCCATACCATACTGCAACATTAAAGCGCGGTGCTCCGCATGCGTCGCAATACCACCTTGCGCCGTCACCGCCATTCTGCGCGGCTCCGCAGGAACCACCAACCCTCGTGAAACAAGAGCTTTGCTGTAATCCCGATGCAACTGCTGCTGCAGCGCTACGCGATGCTCCTGAAACTCCGCTAGAATCGGACCCAGCAAATACCCCTGCGTGGCAAAAGCATGCCCACCACAATGCAACCCCGACTCAATCCTGAACTCAGATACCCAAATACCCCGCTTTGCAAAAAAGCGCCCCTGGATGGCAGCCGAACGATAATCGCTAACCTTTAAAATGACGCTCTTGCAAGATGCCCCATCAACCGTCGGCAGAAAGTCGGCATATTGACTCACAGCCGTGTATAACGGCGCATTTAAACCGGCCGAAAAAACAACGCCACCCTTCACCTTGCTCTCGGCAAAACCGCGTAACGCCGATATTGCATCACTGTGTTGCGCGTCTAATGGTTGTCCATCCTTGTCCAAAGGAATGCGATCAAGCTTGGTCATGATATTCACATCAATCGCGCCAGGCTTGATCATCTCCCGTAAACGCGACGCCGCAGCTGCCTTTTCCGAGGGGTCCTCACACGCCAGCATACGTTCATAAGCCGACCGCAGCACCCCGTCCGGCAACAGCGAGAAATAACGGGTAATTTCACTGCCGGCCTCGAAAGGGGATTGCTGCAGCAAACGAAATTGCGCATCAACCATATCTGCCATGAAGTCCAGATACGCGCGAATGCGCAAGGCCCGTGCATCAACATGATCACGCGGCACCGCCTCGAAAGATACCCCATATTGCTTCGCGTAATACGCATGTATCTCCTCGATCAAAATGTCATCAACGAGCGAAACCACCGAGGAAATACCATAACGGGCAACATGCAGCGGGGTGTCTATCGTAAAACCTGTCCCCATTACCGGTATATGAAACTGATGCACATCTAATGCTGTATCGACCATAAAATCTTTCATCTTGTGTAAAAGCCTGATACTCCGTTAACCACGCCCGCATGGCAAGCCTAATCCAAATTCTCCCCACCCACGCCATTCTGTGCCGCCCATCGCATCTGACGTGCCACCCCCATCATGATCTGGACATCATCCTTCGTCAAGGCACCCCGACCCATCACCCGCCGGATCCCTTGCATCATATGCGTGGCCTTATCCTCCTTCATAAATCCGATATCCAACAGCAAATCATACCAGATCGAAAACATCCGCTCCCGTAACGCACTCTCTGCAGGCGGCGACTTCTCAACCGGTGGCGCATAGTCCCCCCCTACCATGAAAAGCTCGTAGCAACACAACAAAACCGCCTGCCCCAAATTCAAGGAAGGCGTTTCCGCATGCGAAGGAATTTGCACAATACGATGACAAAGCGCCAGCTCCTCCGTCGTGAGACCATTATCCTCACGCCCGAATACATACGCGACCGGACCATTTTCTGAAAACGAAAGAAGCTCGGGGGCCACCCCACGCGCCGTTCGAGCATGCTGACGATACAAGCCCGCCAGACCGCTCGTGCCCACTACCAGCACGCAATCCGCAATCGCAGCGGCAAGATCATCATGGATCTGGCGACCATCGAGAACATGACCGGCGTGACACGCCATCATCCGGGCCTCCTGCAAATCCAGCTCCGGCGATGGCGTCACCACCCGCAAATCGGCCAGCCCCATATTCGCCATGGCGCGACACACCGCCCCCACGTTGCCCCCGTACAAGGGCCCCACAAGGACAATTCGTACTTGTTCCAATCCCATGACCACGTTCCCTGATCAACACCACACATTACCCGCGCCGATACTCATACGGGGTATCCGCCATTCACGCAACAAAAACCCTGCACCCTCGCATTTCAGCAGCAGGTCATGGCCCCCGAAACAAACCACAGGCTGCACAAGCGCTCTGCCTTCCGCTGGGCACCGTGCAGGCTTCAGCCTGCTAGAAACGCTTATCAAATGTAATATCAAAACGCAGTGGCTCGCCGTACGTAACATAAAGGGTTTCCGCATAATCCGGAGGCTCAAGCCCGAATTGATATCCCTGCGTCACATAGTCACGATCGAAGACGTTGCGCACACGCGCCGTCAACCCCCATGTCTCGGCCTCCCAGCCCGCTTGCAGATGCACCAACTCATACGCTTCGGCCCGACCATCATGACCAGCCGCCAGATACATGCGGTCACGCCCTTCAACCTCTACGCGGCCATAGAGCCGGCGCCAGATCTGTGCCTGCAACGCTGCCTGATACGTATAGCGCGGAGCAAACGGCTGATCTCGGCCATCTACTTGATTGATTTGCCCGGCCGAGTCAAATCCCGAGTACGAGCTATCCAGCACACTCAATGCGCCCGACAACGCAATCCGCGCATGCGGCGCATGCTGCAGAGACCACTCCACACCGCGATTATACCCGCGCGCAGCATTATCCGTAAAATACACGAAGGCCGTCGGATCGGATGGATCAAACTGCGCACTGGTCCCGATTTGCAGGTCATCGCGCACCATGTAAAAAGCGGTTAACTGACTCTGCAACCGATACGCAATCCAGTTTGCACCCACCCCGGTCTCAAAGTTCCAGAGCGTTTCGGCCGCATACGTTCTGAGATCCGCCGGTAATGCCGGGTTCTGGTTCACACCGCTGCCCTTGAAACCACGCGATATGGCTCCATGTACGCGCCAGATTTCATCCAGGCGGCGCGCAAGCGAAACCCGACCACCCCACATGGTGTCACTGCGCGAAGCAGATACACCTTCACTATCCGAATAATCCGTCTCCCGCTGCTCAACACGCATCCCCGCATGCAGCGACCAGCCATCCCCCAGTCGGGTATCACTAATCGCGTACAGCGCGCCCGAGCGGGCCTCATAATCACTCGCCAGCAGCGCAAAACCATCAAAATCATCGGTTTCATCCAACTGGCTTGCCTGCATACCAGCCTGCCACGAAATACGCCCGCCAAACAGACCCTCGCCCGGATGCGAAAGAAAACGCACATCCTGCGAAACATAACGGCGACGACGATCCAGCCGCTCAAAGAAATCGTACGGATATCCTTCTGCAGCCGAATCCCAGAAATACGGCGCTGCGGCCCAGAACGCATCATGGCCCCAGTCGGCATCGTAACTGTAGACCGAGTCGGTCTGCATGAAACTCGTCACACCCTGTACGCGGGCAAGATCCCAACCCGTCCAATGCAAACGCAACGCTCCACCCCCACCTTCCAGCGTGTCCTCGCCCGGATTATCCGTGTAGGTTCGCGTGGGATGATTATCCGGCGCAAACGCATCATAGCCATTCTGCAACGCCACATATAAACCGCTGAGATCCACTTGCCAATCGGCCTGCGGCTGCCAACGCAATTTCAAACGCCCCATCCGCTCATCGCGGTTGTTCGTATCGCGACGACCTAAAAAAACATTTCGCCGAAACCCGTCCTGTTGCTCCGCCTCTAGCACCAGACGAAATTGCAACACATCGCGATCTCGCAACAGCGGACCGCTCACAGCCAGTGCACCACGACGATAATTGTCGCTTCCGGCGGCAGCCTGCACACGCGCCTCATGATACGGTGTAGGATCATTGCTGCGCACATGTACCAGTCCCGCCATGGCGCGCGATCCATATATCACAGGCTGCGGCCCGCGCAGCACTTCCACCTCGGCAATATCAAACAAGGATGCCGGCAGTCCCAACCCGCTGAAATCAAGTTCATCAAAAATCAAACCCACCGAAAAATTCGGGGGGCCCTCCCCGGGAAACTGACTCACCTCTCCAACGCCACGCATCTGCAAATAGCGGGCGCGCGACGTACCCCCCGCCCACGTCAGCCCCGGTACCGCCCCCGAAAGATCGGCCAGTGAACTCGCAGTCAAACGGTCCAAAGCCTCACGGTCCAGTACGGTCGCCAATGTCGTCGGGTCCTGCAAACGCGTCTGACCGCGATCTGGCACCACTTCCAGCGTACCCAGTTCAATCGGATTTTCTGCCGGTTCGGCAAACAGATTCACACAAAGCCCTGCCACCAGAACCAATGCAAATGAAAAACGATACCCAATACTTCTCATCATGACCACTCCCGCCCGGCATATACAACAATAGGACACATGCGGGGAAGTGGGACGAAACGATCCCGGGTAAATCCATCCCTCCGCCGGCATGATCCGGTTCAGGTTCAAAGGGTCACCGGACAATTTCCGGTCTCTCAGGCCACCAGGCCTCCCCTTGGACGAAGTACAGCTTTATACCAGACAAGACCGCATGTCAATCACGACTTGGCCCCATCACTGCTCAAGCAATGTCGTTACATATTGCGCACGCGTGAAGCCACGCGAGGGCCCATCCAACGGCTCACACAACAGCCCCCGGAAATCATCAATCGAAGCAAAGTTATGCGTTTGCATCCAGGCAGCGATCTCCTGATGCATGTGACCAATACACCCGAACTGGTCCTTGCCATACAAGGCCGAACACAATTGCACGATATTCGCCCCAGCCAGTATCCCGCGCAGCACATCCCCGTATGCATGCACCCCCGTCGTCATCCCCAGATCGCATTGCACATGATTGCGTAAAATAGCTAGCCAGCGAATCGCCATCCCCGCATCACCAGCATGCGAAAGATTTACCCCTTTACCAACCGTCACCGAATTAAGATTGATTTGAGGCTGGAAAAACCGATTGAACAATACCACCGCCTTCACACCACACCCATCCAACTGCTTCACAAAATTTGGAATCGAACTGTACTGCGCACCGATCTTGACCGCTACGGGAATTTTTACGGTCTGGCATACCGAACGAACCATATCAAGATGCCGCTTCTCCACCGCAGTGCCGGTCTCGTCGCCCGCTGTCGGAATATCATACACATTAAGCTCCAACGCATCTGCCCCCGCCACCGCCACCTTGTGGGCAAACGTCGGCCACTGCCCCGGACTGATACAGTTGATACTCGCAATAATCGGAACATCTACCGACTGCTTTGCATCGCGAATCAACTGCAGATAACGCTCAGGACCAATCTGCATGGGTAAATCGGCACGCACGTAATCATACACCTCCGCATGCTGCTCCACATCCAACGCAGCCTCCATATCCTGGACCTCTGCGCGAATTTGCTCCTCGAAAATCGAACGCAGCACAATCGCACCCACACCAGCCGCAGCCAGCGCACGAATCGAATCAAGCGCCCCTGTAAAGGGCGACGAAGCCGCAACCAGTGGCGACGATAAAGACAACCCCATATACTGCACGTTCAGATTCTGCATGACCTATCCTTTCTTTGCAGCCCCGCAATCGACATCATGTTCTGACTCATTGTTACCGCCAAGAATACCGGCCCGCAAGCGAAATACAAAAGATCCTAAGTCGCCCGCTAGCACCGCTGCCAATCCGGCTTGTTCTCATATACGTACTGATAGTAGGCTTTGTGCGTCAATTGCGCCGCTGCCGAAGCATCCAGCAACACATGCACAACCGGATGCAGCTGCAGTGCACTGGCCGGAATCATCGAACAGACCGGACCTTCAATCGCCTCTGCCACAGCCGATGCCTTGTTCGCACCGAACGCCAGCATCAGACAAATCCGACTCTCCAGAATCGTTCCCATTCCCATCGTAATACAATGATGCGGCACATCCTCATAACGCGCAAAGAAACGCGCGTTGTCCCGTCGCGTCTCCTCTGTCAACGTCTTGATCCGTGTTCGTGAAGCCAGCGATGACATCGGCTCGTTAAAACCCAAATGCCCGTCAGAACCAATGCCCAATACCTGCAAATCAATACCCCCTGCCGCATGAATCGCAGCTTCATACGCCGCACAATGCGCCGGAACATCATCTGCCAAACCATCCGGAATATGAATCTGACTTTCCGGAATATTCAATCCCGAAAACAAATTCTCCATCATGAATAACCGGTACGATGCCGGATGATCCCCCCCCACACCAATATATTCATCCAGATTGAAAGTGGTTACACGGCTGAAATCCAGTCCCTCTTCCCGATGTAACCGGATCAGCTCACGGTATAATCCCAAGGGCGTACTCCCGGTAGCCAACCCCAGAACCGCATCCGGCTTCTCCCGAACCAAACGCGCCACGATTCGCGCGGCAGCGGCTGATGCCACATCCGCAGTCTCATGCAAAATAACTTCCATTACCCATTCTCCTTTTTGTGATGACACCAACGTACCACAACTCCGAAACTCAGCATCCAAAGCACCGTAATCGCGCCTCGACATCATCCCGTAAACGATCCACAAAACCCAACGCATAGGTAACCGGATCGAGCGAATCATCCCGGATCAACGGCACTAAATCCATCGCCCACGCCAGACTTGAAGTCGCATCCACGGCATGCGATTCAAAGAACGTCGCATTTGCCATGCGCCGCCCCGCCACCCCAAGATCATAACGCTTACCACCCGCAATCTGAGAATCAAAGACACCATCCAATGCCGCCGCTAGATTCGGACGCGCCCCTGTATCCAATGCCACCTTCTCATTATCAACCAGCCAATCCAAAGAACGCCAGATCTCGCAACCATACACTTTCGCAGGACGCCGATCCATCGGCAAACGCCGCAACGCAGAAATACAACGCAGAAATACCGCCACATGCGTATCATGCTTGTCCGCCGGATTGTGCAGATAGAGAACCTCCGGACACGCTACCCTGAAGAGCAGCTCCAAATCATCAATCGGATCCAAACACCCGGCATCCTTTACCATCCGACTCGCATAACCTAGCTGGATTTGAATCGCGTAATCACCCACAAAGGCCGCCTTGTTCTGCTCCTGCTTGCGGATCAACATCATCTCCGCATCGGACGTCGTGCCGTAAAGCCCTGTACGTGAGCTTCCCGCGCCATCTGTCACTGTCACCCCCGAAAACCAGAGATCCTTGCGCCCGTAACAAGCAGCAATGCCATGATAGGCCATGAACTCCTGATCATCCTGATGCGCACCCACACATAAATGGGTCGTGCGCTCTAGCGCCGCTTCCGGATCCCGTTGATCCGGAACAAAAATAGCAACAGATGGATTCTTGAAATGCAGCATGATGACTCCCCGAAATAACAACAGCACGTATAGCAACTCGCGATTGCCATACATGCTGCCTTAGATCACCCGCAAGAATCAAGCCTTGCGCATTCCAAGCTTTACTTCGGCCTGACTCCAGTACGTCAGCGGATCCTTGCTGAACCCGTCCCTCTCTGCCAGAAAATAGGCCTCCTGCTCAATCTGCTTGAAAGCTACTTCGCCCAATGGACTGACCAATGTCGCTGCTGATGCTTTGGAGGCCCTCTTCACTGCCGGTGCCTTCTTTGCAGCAACCTTCTTCGCTATAGGTGCCTTTTTCGCTACCGGTGCCGTCTTCGCCGCAGCTTGCGCTACGGGCTTGGCAGTTTTTGCTGCCGCTGTCTTCGTTGCCATAATTCTCCTTGTTCTTGATTTCTGTATCGTCACGACAAAATACCGACATATCGCTACAACAAATTTGTATCTTAATCAATACATTGTTAGCGCTGAATGAGGCGTTGCGCGATTCTCAATTATAATTTTCACTTTGCTGTAATCTTTTTCAACGCACCACCAAAGATGACATAAACGCTTGTCTTTCCGACGCTTTTCTGCACAATTCTAAGGAAAGCAACAAATAACTGGAGGGCTTCCCAAAATGATCCATACAAAAAAACGCCCTATCCGCAGGCAAGCCCATCGTCTCCTGGCTGGCTGCATGCTGGCAGCTCTACCGATCACGAGTGCTGGCGCAGCCGCTGTTCTAGAAACGCTCATTGCGCAGGCCCTCGAACAGAATCACGGGCTGCATGCGCTTAACCGCCAAATCGATGCTGCCGAAGCGACCCAACGCGAAGCCCGCGCCGCCTATTTCCCCCAAATGGGCGCATCCCTGCAATACATCGCGACCGATAACGCCCCGCAAGCATTCATGCTGCAACTGAACCAACGCCAACTCGATATGCG
This sequence comes from Kiritimatiellia bacterium, assembly GCA_047920915.1. Lineage (GTDB taxonomy): Bacteria > Verrucomicrobiota > Kiritimatiellia > UBA8416 > UBA8416 > T3Sed10-140. The sequence continues at coordinate 3,203 of JBLRXB010000044.1, read as the reverse complement.
AGATCCCGCATTTGATCCGAATCAACCGGACGACACCACCAACCTGCAAATGTCTCTTGGCGTGCACATGCCCCTCTATCATGCTGCCCGCCAACCCCGACAACACGCAACACGCCTGCAAAGCGCATTGTCCCGCCAGAATATGGCGGCAGCTCGCAACGCACTCGTGCATGCGGTCACACAAGGCTATTATCAGGTTCTCGAGGCCCAAGCCTTCGCCGCAGTGCAGCAAGCCGCGCAACTAAGCTTCACCGAAAGCTTGCGCGTTGCCCGTGAACGCTTTGAATCCGGTGCGGTTGTGCGCACAGATGTACTGAACCTTGAAGTGCAACTCGCCCAGGCCAACGAAAACCTGATCCGCGCGCGCAACGGGATCCAACTCGCCATTGCCGCACTCAACGCCACCATCGGAATGGATACCGTATCGATCGAAGGACTTCCCGAACCCGACATGCATATACCCGCACCCCATTCGGAACCACTCTCCACAGCAGCACGCCCGGAACTCGCTGCGGCACACCTGCAACACAAACTTGCCAGCGAACAAATCCGCATCGCCCGTGCCGGCACCCGTCCAAACCTCTATCTATTTGGATCCGTCATCTGGGATGGGGAACGCCTCAACGAAGACCGGGAAGAAAGCTACATCGCCGGCGTAGCCCTGGATTGGAACTGGTTCGATGGCGGCCGCACCCGCGCCCGTACGGATGCTGCACGCGCCATGCAAGACAGCGCCAGAGCCAGCATACAGCAAACACTCACACAACTGGAACTCGAGGCCAAACAAGCATATCTGCACATGCAAGAAGCCTGGCAGCGCATCCAGGTCACCGAACACGCCAGCACCAGCGCGGATGAAGCCCTGCGCATCACAAGAGCCCTATACCAGGAAGGCGCGGCAGATATCGCTACCCTGCTCGTGGCCGAATTAGCCCTCACCGAAACGCGCATGCGCGCGACCGCGGCACGCTACGATTATCTCATCGCACTTTCAAACGCAAAACGCACCGCCGGTTTGTTTGCATCCATTTCGCATCACTAAAGAAGGAAAACAGAAACATGACAAAAAAACGCTTCTACACGATCATCAAGGCACTGGCCGCTCTTGCGGCACTACTTTTGATCATGCTCTGGGCATCCGGTGCCCTGCAATCCCGTATGCCCGGAGGTAGACTGGCCCTCGAAAAAGACGTAACACTGCCCCCCGGCGGCGTTCTCCTTACCGTGGCATTTGAACAGATTCCTGACTTCGTGGGACTATCAGGCACGGTTTCCTCGGAACGCCACATTACCCTCAGCGCAAGACTACCGGCATTCGTAGAAGCCGTCCATGTCAACGCTGGCGACCGCGTGCCGGAAGCACACTTGCTTATAGAATTGGACCAACGCGAACTGCGCGAAGAACAAGCCGCGGCACAAGCCGCCCTGCATCAAGCCGAAACCGCATTCCGCCGTTCCGAACGGCTACTCGAAACCAATGCCACCACACCACAGGCACACGAAGCCGCCGAGTCAAACTTTCTCGCCGCACAAGCGCAGGCCGAACGGGTCAAGGTCATGATCAGCTACACCCGCATACAGGCCCCGATCACTGGTGTCGTGGCCGACCGCTTCGTCGAGGCCGGCGATCTGGCATCCATGGGACAACCCCTGCTATCCATCTATGACCCCACACACCTGCGCATCGAAGTGCCCGTCCCCGCAAGCCTCATCCATCATTTTCAAGTCGGAACACAACTGCCGGTTATCCTCGATCTGGAAACAAAGCCTCGCAATGGCATCGTCACCGAAATCGTCAGCGCATTCGACCCCGTGACCCGCACCCGACGCGTCAAACTGCGCCTCGCGGATGCCGGCGAAAACATCCTCCCAGGCATGTATGGCGAAGTCATCGTGCCCGCCGGACAAACCAGAACCATTATGCTTCCGGCACACGCCATCAAGCGCATCGGACAATTGGAATCGGTGACGATCCTGTCCCGCAACGGGTTAGAGCGAAGACTCGTCCGCACAGGCCCTCACCACAACGGTATGCGCAGTGTTGTCTCAGGACTCAATGAAGGCGACCAGGTATGGATCCCGGATAATACCGCCGCCGAAACGGAAGGCGCATAACCATGACCGAACACAAACGCTCCTTTTTTGTCGGTGTCGTGGAAGGGTTTGTCCGCGGCAATATACCGGTGCTGATCATCATCGCCAGCCTGCTGGCCGGTGCCGGTGCCCTTATGGTTACCCCGCGCGAAGAAGAACCGCAGATCACCGTACCACTGGCCGACATCCTGATCTCCTACCCCGGCGGTAGTGCCGAACAAGTCGAACGACTGGTTGCCTCCCGACTCGAAAGATTACTCTATCAAGTGGAAGGCGTGGAGTATGTCTACTCCATGGCGCGGCCCGGATCCGCAATTGTCACTGTCCGTTTTTATGTCGGAGAAAATCGCGACACCAGCTTCTTCCGACTCTACAACCAGCTTAGCCAGAATCTGGACCAGGTCACACCCGGTATTGCCGGATGGCTCGTCAAACCCGTCGAAATCGACGACGTCCCCATCATCAGTGCCGCACTCTACAGCACCGAACTCGACACGCACGAACTCTACCGCATCGCCGAGGAAATCGTCGGCAAACTCCAGCGCATTCAGGATAGTGCCAAAATCTCCCTTCATGGCGGCGAACCCCGCCAGGTGACCGCCTACCTCGATCCCGAACGACTAGCCGCCTTCGGCCTCTCCATCCCATCCCTGCGCCGCGCCATACAGGCTGCGAACATCAACATGGTTAGCGGAACATTCGAACAAGCCAATCACATCGTAACCGTCGAGGCGGGACCCTTTCTGCAAACAGCCGACGATCTGAAAACCCTCATGGTCGGCGTCTTCGAAGACCGCCCCGTCTACTTTCGAGATGTCGCCGAAATATTCGATGGGCCCGTAGAAGCCACAACCATCAGCCGCTTCTCAACCGGCCCCGCCGATCCCCTTGTCATGCGCGATGCCGCAGCCGTAACCATTGCCGTTGCCAAGAAACGCGGCAGCAATGCCGTACGCGTCGCCCGCGAAGTGGAGACCGAACTCAACCGCATCGCGACATCCCTGCTGCCATCCAACGTCGGCGTACGCATCACGCGCGATTACGGCGAAACCGCCAACGACAAGGTCAACGACCTTGTCGGTAGCCTCGGCCTCGCCATCTTGACCGTG
>JBLRXB010000043.1:0-13181 GCA_047920915.1 Kiritimatiellia bacterium | reverse complement strand
CCGGCCATCATGACCGGACTGCGAATCTGCGCCACGGAGTCGAACTCAGCCGGCTGCACACTGGCGGTTTCGGCAGGTGGAGAGATAACATCCGAGGGCAACGAGGGCATATCCGAGGCCACATCGACCGCCACATCAACGGGTTCCGGCAACTCCAACCGTTCGGGCTCGGGAATCTCGATCTCATCCAGCTCCTCCATCGGGGTCGGATCTACCACCGTGACCTGGAACGACTGGTTGGAGCGCGGGGTAAACTTCGCCAGCAGCGCAATCAAAAACAACATCAGTATGGGAATGAGGAGTGCCATGAATGGCGAAAGCAAGCGTATCATTTGCAAGCGCGCCCACTTGTGCTCACCGGATTCGGGCTCTTGCTTGAGCCCTGCAAATACGCGTTGCCACTTTTGTTTGAAAGAAAGCTCATCAAAGAGCTTCATCATATCGCGCTCGCGCAATGCATCAAATGGATCTTGCAGATCGGAAGGTTGGCCAAGGTCATCACTCATGTGCAGTCCCTTTCATGGGGTTTTTGAAATATAGTAATTATACGCAAAAGAAGGATTCCTTCTTAGAAAAATTAGCCATATTTTTTATTCGCATTATGAATGCACCAAATCGGGCTTATTCTGGCGTGAATGAGGATGCTGGAGCGAAACGCGAGAATCGAATAGCCCCCTTGCCTACAGGCTGAAGACAGAAATATTCTGCATGCCCAAACGTGACAAGACATTCAAGATCTGGATGAGGTTCCCGTGATGGGAATCGGCGGTACATTTTACAATCACACTGGTATCGCGACTGATCGAGGCCAGTCGCGACAATGCCCGCTCTAACTGGACAAAGCCAGCATCTCCCATAAACGGAGCACCATTGACTACCCAGCCCGTGCGACCGATCTCAACCGTCAAAAGCTCTACCCGTGTGTCCGGGGGCGGACGCGAATCGGGTGCAGGACGCGAGACATTCAAATTCGACAGAATATCCTGTTCTTTCAGTGTAACGATAAAGAAAATCAAAAGCTGGAAAACAACGTCGATCATCGGCGTCATCTCGAGCTTGGCCGCTTCCCCTTTGTTTCGCGATTTACGATTTGTAGCCATGCTATTTCTTTCTAATCTTAACGGCAGCAAAGTCAATTTGCCAAATTCCGATTTCGGTACAAATATCCATAACTTCGCGGACATGCCGGTGCTCGGTTCGTCGATCGGCACGTATCATGACCGGAAACGTACCGAAACGACCGTAGCGACGCATGATAATATTGCGCAACTGTGGTTTATTCAACGATACATTATTGATCGAAAGCCAGCCTTGACGGTTTACTTCAACGACCAACATCCGCGGATCTTCCCCCTCGAAAAGCGGACCATCCTTGGCTTCTTCAAGACGGATCTCCTCGTTAATGTTCTCATCCATCTTGATGGTAACAATAAAGAAAATAATCATCTGGAACACGACGTCGATCATCGGCGTCATGTCCAATTCGCAACCTTCTACATTGCGGCGACGGTGCTTCACGTTTCCTCCATCCTGATGGCAAAATCAGTCTTCGACAACTTCAACGTGGCGCAGATCCTTGATGGATTCCATTGTCAGCGCTTCCATCCGTAGTACGATCTTGTTGGCATTATTACGAAAAACATAGTAGAACGCCACGCAAGGCACCGCAATTGTGAGACCTGCCGCCGTCGTGAAAAGGGCCTGCGAAATATTCTGGGCCAGCAAACCTACTTCCGGCGCACCACTGGCCAGCGTGGAGAAGGCCGCGATCATACCTTGCACCGTACCCAGCAAACCAAGCATCGGGGCCAAGTTACCCACAACCGATAGCCACGTGATTTTCTGCATCAGCTTTTCCGTTTCCAGGCTTGCCGCCGTGGAAATGGCCTCTTCGATTACCTCGAAGCCTTCTTCCACATGGCTGAAGCCTGCGCTGAGCACATTGGCCAAGGGACCGGGCTCGTCATCGCAAGCCTTAAGCGCCTTGATCACATCGCCCTCTCCCATGGCACCCGCAACCGCATCAATCAAATTCTGGGGCATAATCCGGATTGGTCGTACGGTAATCGCACAATCCACGCCAAAATACACAGCGGCGCCCGCAGCACCAAAGATCGCCAACCACAAGATCAACGCCATCGGACCGGAACCAAATACCACCGCCAGAAAACTGCCCGATCCCGGGGCCTCCTGCTGGGCCTGAACGGGCTGCCCCTCGGCATCCATCAGCTGGCCCGCTTCCTGGGCCGAAAGCATGGGCACGGCAATTCCCAACATCAACACGCCTGTGAACATTAGCATGAAAACACGCATTTTCCTCATCCTTTTTACCGCTCCTTTTCTTGTTTTTCTTACGCTGAGAGAATGGAAGTAGACACCCCGCCTATCTCAACTGTTGTGCATATTCGCTGGTGCCAAAGCTCCCCAGCAAACGCTGCCGCCATTTTTCCGCGAGTGCCACCTCATTGAGCCCTTCATGGGCCTTCATGGCTTTGAACAGCGCTTCGGGTTGCACGGCGGCAACATCACGAAACAGCAGCACCACACGCAAATAACCATCCACCAATGCCTCGCGGGCACGGCCTTCACGCATTTCCAGATCGCCCCGACGCAACAACCCCACCGCAGCCAGATCGCGACTGCCTGATTGAATGGCCTCTTGAATCGACGACCGTAGTCCCGCAAAGCGCTCTTCCTGCAGCAAGACTTCCCAATAGACCGAAGCAAAGGAGGCCTGGCGCTCCAAGCGCGGATTGCGCCGCAGCATCGTTTCACCGGCGCGCAACGCCTCACCGGACCGACCGGTCTGCATATAGGCACGCATTAAAGCACCGCCGGCCAGCACATCGGGCCCAAACATGGCATAATCCTCCACAATCTTGGACAAAACCGGTATGGCCTGCTGATAGCGACCTTGCTGCACATCGGCCAACGCCGCCTGCAATTGCTGCGGGGGATTGGTTAAAATCACCTGCGCCACGTCATCAGCTCGAATTTCGCGCGTTGCTTGTCCAACCCGTATCTCAAAATTACGGGAGGCCGGCAGATAACGTACCATTCCCTGGGCCTGTTGACCGGAGGTCAAAACAACCGTTGCCTCATGGAGTACCTGCGCCGAAGCACCACCCGCCATGCATAGTATACCCAACATGACCGCCAAACATTTCCGCTCTCTATTCTTTTGCATGCCCACTCTCCTAGTCTTGCCGGTTTCTTGCAATTTGCCTACTCTGATCGCCCTGTTATGTCGCCCCGCGTTGCGGCTGACGTAATCGCCTCGCGCATCAGGCGAGCATGCGCTCCATTGGGAAATTTCTCCAAATACACTTGCGCATCGTCATATACATCCTGCCAGCGTTCCATGGCGATCATCAGGGGAACAGCCCGACTGAAAGCCGTCTGCATATGCGGCGCAACCGCGGGATCCGAGCCATCCCGGAACATCATGATGGTCTGGTATGCCGCCACCGCCTCATTGCGAAACTGCCGCGCACGATCGGCCGTGCCAAAACGCTCCTCGGCCTCGGACCGACGCTCCAGCACCCCCGCTACCGCCACCTCCAGCTCTGCGCGCGTGGAATTATCCTGGGCAAACAGCATTGCCCGACGCATCTGATCGACCGACTTGTTGAATAGCAGGGTCCGCTCCTCAGCACTATCGGTCTGGCTGGCTAACGCCGCATTGGCCTCACTGGCGGTACTGCTGATTACGATTGTCAGACCCGACTGCGGATAATCTTCGATCACACTATCAAACCATGCGGCGGCATCCTTAAAACGCTCCATACCGAAAAGTGCCTGCCCCTTGCCGACACGGGCGGGTTCCTGGAATCGACGATCATCCGTGCCTGCCAGCACCCGATCAAAGGCCTGCAGGGCAATCGGATATTCCTGGGCGGCGAGCAATTCCTGTCCCGCACGCAGTAACTGCGAAGGCGGGTACGTTGCGGTTCCTTCAAACATCTGTGCAAAGTAGCGCACCGCGTCCTCGCGCATCCCCATCTCGAGCAAATTCAGCCCGATTGTGAATGCGGCACCGGCGGCCTCACGCGATTCAGGATAGTCGCGTTCCAAGCGCCGCAGGGCCGCCGAAGCATCCTCCGGGCGCTGCAGGAACGTATTGATCGTACCGACCTGACTCAGGGCTGCGGGCGCAAATGCCGACTGCGGGAATCGATCGACCACCTCCGTAAACTGCCGAATTGCCCCCACCTTGTAGTGATTGTTGAGAATGGCCTGCGGTGGCACAACGCGCCCTTGCGGAGCCCGCCGATTGAAGGCCTCCTGCACATCATCAGGAACCGTCGTGCGCATGGCATCAATGAGGGCCGAATAAAAGATGGAACCCGGCAGGAAAAATGTAGCATTGCGCTCGGCCTCGGCGGGCGTCGGCCCATAGGCTTCCGCATCCGCGCCTTCCAGACGCTGGCGTACATCCCGGAACAAGCGATATGCAACCTCAACCTGACGCGGCCCTGCTGTACGCAACATATCCGCCAACCGATAAGCTGCACTTACCCGTAAATGATCTTTAACATTGTTTTTATCCAACTCTGCAATCAAACGCTGCAGGGTGCGCGCCTTGTTGCCCTGATCCGCCTGATCCCGATAAATCCGAGCCATACTGCTCAGCGCGTCGTAATAAGCCGGCCGCCCTGCAAAATCCTCGATGATCCGGCTGTAGTGCCGGATGGCCGTCTCCAGATCCTCACGCTGCATCGCCTCGCGGGCAAACCGCTGTAAATCCAGCAGCGTGCGCGGATGCTGGCGAAAATACGTAAAGAATTGCTCATACGTTGCCTGATGCAGCGGGCGTTGATTGGTTTCCAGAAACTTGGCCGCAATTCGAATCACCTGATTGCCAGCCTCAACGGTCAGTTCCGCATTCTGATTGAACCGCTCGGCCAGATACCCGGCTACCGCCTCGGCAAACATGAACTGTTCCTGCTCGATAAAGGCGGCCGCCAGCTCGCCCAGTGCCGGTACCGAGGTAGGTCGCTCCGGAAACAGCATCAACACTTGCAAATAATTCTCGGACGCTTCCGCGAACCGGCTCTGATTGAAAAGCGTGCGCGCTTCACGGAACTGGGCACGCTCAACCTCGGCCCACTGTTCGGCGGTAACCCCCGCCTCAATCGTACGTCCAAATTCTTCTTTTAGCAGCGTCTCCACCTGCCGGAAACGATTGCCCGCATGCGGGGCCCAGCTCGTATTCGGATACCGGATGAATACATTCAAGAAGTGCTGAACGGCACCATCGCCTTGGCGGCCGCCTGCCGTACGCCGTCCGATCAACAAACCAAGAGCTTCCTGTCGATCCCCGCCCTGTGCAAGGATTTCAAGGGCCCGATCGTGCATGATTTCCCCAATCAAATACCGGCATTGGGCCATCGGGCTTAAGCGCGTCAAGTCATCCCCCGTCTCCTCGGCCTGTTCGCGCAGCACGCGATCAATATTGCGCAACTGCGGGGTGTAGTCCTGCACAAGCTGCATGGCACCATCGATATCCCCCTGCATCACGCGCATGTGCGCCAACAGCACGATCGCCCGCCCAAACCATAGATCCTGCACCCAGAGAATCTCTTCGGCAATTTTCTGCACTTCATTGAGGATGCGCGTGCGGTCGGCACCGGAAGCATCGCGCGCTTTCAACATCAGCACTTCAGCCAGCTCGCTCTGGATCTGACGCTGGATATGCCGCTCGGGGTTGGCACGTAAGGCCATCCGATAGGCTTCGGCCGATGCCTTGCGGTTCCCCGTAAGTTCCATCATCTTCGCATACCGATAGGCTGAATTTAGATAAAATTGTTTGAGGGCGTCATCCGGACCATTCGGGAAAGCCTTGAAAAATTCATCATACAGTGCCTGGGCATCGCTGAAGCGCCCCCACGCATAGAACCCATCCGCCAGGGCCAGCTTTAACGTCATTGCCTGCTGCGTGCGCCCGGGGTTCGCGTTGACAATGGCACGCGCTTCATCGAATTGCCCGCGCGCCGTCAGGCTCCGTATTTCCCGTATCGCCATAATTTCGGGCGGTAGATTGAGCTGCTGCAAGACGATCGCCGCGTAGCTCGGGAGACCTTCATCCAGCAGCTTATCCGCGAATGCAAGCTCGCGCTCTTGCGCAGGTGTTAACCCTGAATCACCAAGATCATCGATGGCATGGCTGTATGCCGGGGCTAAAACGAAAACCAATGCAACCACCAAGCAAGCATAGACCTGCTTGATCCTTCCGGGAAGCTTCGCAATGAGAGTACGCATCATGCTCATACTTATAACGCCCCCTATCTGGTGAAGTCAAAAAAAAATGCAAGAAAACGGACTGCCAACACGCCCTGCGATTACAATCTTCAGCCTTTGCGTTTGGCTCGGATATCGGTTATCAACGTTTCCACCACTTCGGGATGCTCTTCGAGATACAGGCGGGCCGCATCGGCCCCCTGCCCGATCTGTTCACCATTATACGAAAGCCAGGACCCTTTCTTTAGAACGAAGCCCTCCGCAATCGCGGATTCCAGCACGGAACCTTCCCAGGATATCCCTTGCGCGTATAATATATCGAACTCGGCCTCGGTAAAGGGTGGGGCCATTTTGTTTTTGACCACCTTGACCCGGGTACGATTGCCCATCACGCGTCCATTCGGATCCTTCAGGGCACCGATCCGGCGAATATCCAGGCGCACCGAAGCATAAAATTTCAGTGCGCGACCACCCGGCGTAGTCTCCGGGCTACCAAACATGACACCGATCTTTTCGCGAATCTGATTCGTGAACAGGCACAGGGTCTTGGTCGTCGAAAGTGCCCCCGCCAGTTTACGCATGGCTTGCGACATCAGGCGGGCTTGTAATCCCACATGCGAATCGCCCATCTCGCCATTCATTTCCGCACGGGGCGTGAGCGCCGCAACGGAGTCGATCACCACCACATCCAAGGCATTGCTCCGCACCAGGGAATCGGCAATTTGCAAGGCCTCTTCTCCGGATCCCGGCTGCGAAACAAGCAAATCATCCAGATTGACGCCAATTTTCTTGGCATACCCCGGATCGAGCGCATGCTCGGCATCGACAAATGCGGCCACCCCGCCTGCTTTCTGGGCATTGGCAATGACATGCAGCGTCAATGTAGTCTTGCCGGAAGATTCGGGACCATAAATTTCAACGATACGCCCGCGTGGCAGGCCCCCAATCCCTAATGCGGTATCCAGACAGAATGCACCGGTCGAGATATGCTCCACTTCCGCCTCGGAAGCAGCATCGCCCATACGCATGATAGCACCTTCACCAAACTCCTTGCGAATCTGTGCCAGCACGTCTTCTAGTGAGGCCCCACTACGATCAACGCCTTTTTTTGCCATGCTTTATCTCCTGCCTTATTGCGGTTGCAATCGCTCGTGTTCTTTTTTTGCATTTCCTGAAAGATAATCATATACCATCTGCAGTGCCGCTTTACCAGCGGCAATCTGGATTTCTTCCCGGCTTCCGGGAAATTGCCATTTCTGCACGACAACAAAGCCAGCTTTATCCGCCAGTGCCAGATAGACGCACCCCACGGGCTTGGCGGGCGTGCCGCCATCGGGGCCCGCAACCCCCGTTATCCCGATGGCCACATCGGCCGCCGGGATCTGCTTGCAAGCGCCTCTTGCCATCGCTGCAGCAACCGGGCGACTCACGGCCCCATGTTGCACAAGGAGGCCTGCCGGCACTCCGAGCATCGCCGTTTTGGTTGCATTCGCGTAGGCCACCACGCCACCGCAATACCACTGCGAACATCCGGGTATGGCCGTAATCCAGTGTGCCACCAAACCGCCCGTACAAGATTCTGCCGTGGCCAATTGCCATCCCTTGCGCTGGAGCGCCTCGCCGATCGCACTGATAGATTCTATATCCATACCTGCGCCCAATTGTTTTCGTCTTTAACCGTTGTAGCCGCGTGGATGCGCCTGATGCCAGCGCCAGGCACTCGCAACAATCGAGACGATATCCGGCTGTTGCGCCTTCCACCCAAGCTCGGCCTCGGCCTTTGCGGGCGATGCCACCAACCGGGCCGGGTCCCCCGGACGCCGCGCCACAACACGCGCCGGTATCGGGTGCCCCGTCACCTTGCGACTGGCCTCAATAACCTCCAACACGGAATGACCCTGCCCGGTACCCAGATTGTAGGCACCACAGACCGGTCGTTCCAAGGCACAGATGTGTGCACGTGCCAGGTCCACGATGTGAATGTAGTCGCGAATACACGTGCCATCAGGCGTACCATAATCATCCCCGAAAATTTTAATATCCGGCTGCTGCCCGAGCGCAACCCGCAGCACAAGCGGGATCAGGTGCGTTTCGGGATCGTGATCCTCCCCATACCGTTCCGTCGCGCCACAAGCATTGAAATACCGTAAAAAGACCGGCTGCAGACCATGGATCTGACGATACCAATCCAGAATCTTTTCGAACATGAGCTTCGATTCACCGTACGGATTTTCGGGGTTTTGCTTTTCATTTTCGGTAATCGGCACCCGGTCCGGTTGCCCGTATGTGGCACAGGTCGAGGAAAAGACAATCTTGGATGTGCCCGCAGCCACCAGTGCATCCGCCAGATTCAACCCACCGACGACATTGTTCTGAAAATACATCCGGGGATTTTCCATCGATTCCCCGACCAAGGCAAAGGCGGCAAAATGCAAAACAGCATCCGGTCGCACGGCATCTACAGCACCAAAGATCGCGGATCGATCGCACAAATCACCCTCTATAAATGTGGCTCTCGGTTCCAACGCTTGCTTGTGCCCGCGCCCCAGATTATCAAAGATCGTCACCTGGTGCCCGGCATCCAGCAGAAGTTCCGCGGTCACACTACCAATATATCCGGCGCCACCGGTTACTAGCACATTCATTCCGCCAACCCCTCGCTTGATACACGCGCCTCCAACGCCTGCAGCCGTTTCTTCCACTCGGGCAGTTTGCCGATGTGTGCGTGCAAGAGCATCGCACGCTTGTGCGCCATCGCCGGATAGCCCGACACAAATGCACCCGGATCCACCGATTTGGTCACGCCCGCCTGGGCACCGACAACCGCGCGATCCCCGATCTGCAAATGCCCGGCCAAACCCGCCTGCCCGCCAAGCTGTACCCCGGAACCAATCCGGGTGCTACCGGATATGCCCACTTGCGCCGCCATCACCGTGTGCGCATCGATTTGAACGTTGTGCGCGATCTGCACCAGATTGTCGATCTTCACCCCTTTGCCAATACGCGTCTTGCCGAAACGGGCACGATCAATTGCCACGTTTGCCCCAATCTCTACATCGTCGCCAATCTCCACGGTTCCAATCTGCGGAATTTTCTCCCAGCTGCCATCGGGTCGTGGTGCATAGCCGAAGCCATCGCTGCCCACGACGGTACCATCGTGAATCCAAACGCGATTTCCCAAGACGCAATAGGCGCGCACGGAAACATGCGCATAGAGCCGGCACTGCTGCCCGACCACGGCTCCATGGCCTATGTAGCACCCCGCCAGCAGGGTGCTACCATCTCCGATGCGGGCACCGGCCGCCACCACACAATGCGGGCCAATATGCACATCCGCACCCAGCTCGGCCGTCGCATCTATCACCGCACTGGGATGCACACCCGGCGCATATGTGATCGCGGGCGGGGCCAACGCCACCGCCACTTCAGCAAAGGAACGATTCGGATCTTCCACCCGCACCAATGCACATCCAGGCGCTCCCGACCAGTCCTTGCGCACCAGCACCGCGGTGGCATGCGTATCCGCAAGCTGCTTGTTGTAGCGCGGATTCGACAAAAACGAAATTTCGCCCGCCTGCGCCTCTGCCAAACTTCCAACCCCGAGAATTTCGACGGCAGGATCACCGCCCACGAGTTCTCCCTTGCATAACGCCACGATATCGCCAAGTCTCACGCCTGCTTCTCCTGTTTATTCTTCCGACGGGGCCGCAGCACCCGCCCGTAGTTTCAATAGAGCGGTATCCGTCAAATCGAAGGGGGCGCGTGCAAATACCACGGCACCATATCCCCCGGCAGGATCTTCCCCGCCATCCAGGACCAAATCCAAGCCCTTCTCTTCGGCCAATTCCCGCAAGACGCGTTTGATGTCACGCACCACGTGCTCGCGCATCCGCATTTCCTGATTCGTCAAGTCCTGCTGCCGCTGGGCCGCCAGTTCACGCAAGGCCACCTCGGCCTGCCGCAACTCATCCAGCTTCAACTGCGCGCGCTGCCGCCGCTCCCGTACCGCCTCGGCCGTCAAACCGATGTCCTCGATCGACTGACGCAACATATCCAATGCCGCAGACATCTCCCGCAAGGCCGTTACCCGCTCATTGCGTTCCACTTCAAAGTCCTGCACATAGCGTTCCAGTACCGCACGATCCTGCTCCGTGCGTGGATGTTGCTGGATCAAACGCTCCATGTTTACCACACCAATCTGTGCGGCCTGCAAGCCCGCAAAGCCGAGCAGCTGCACCCCCAACACCACCGCCAAAGTCTTTTTCATCGCACCCTCCTTGTTTTGTTGTATGCCAATTAAAAATCGTATCCTATCCATAAATTCCAGGTATCTTCACTGGAGAATTGATCGTCGCGCTCGACAACCCAAGCCCGATCGATGCGAATCGGGAATCCCGGCAAATCGAAGCGTAAGCCAACACCCGCCGAGCTAGCAAGATTCTCGAAATCCAGTTCAAAGTGATCGGCCCAGACATTCCCGGTATCATAGAAGCCTGCCAGGCGCACATTCGGAACGATCGGAATCGTATATTCCAAATTGGCCACAAAGAGACTCACGCCACCAAACGGACGATGCCGGTAGCGATCGGTTCCTTCCAGCGGGCGAATCACCTTGGGTCCAACATCCCGGAAACGGAACCCGCGGATGGTTCGGCCACCACCAACAAACAGACGCTCGGCCAGCGGCACCACATCTGTGTCGCCAAACGTATCCACAAACTCCGCTCGGGTCCGCAAACTGAGCACATGCCGAAACCAGAGCGGCGCATACACCGCATGCCGGATACCGGTATGGAACATATCGATATCCCCACCAAATGGACCACCCGCAACCGTATAGAACAGATTGATGCGATGCCCCCGCGTCGGCACAAAAGGGTTATCGCGTACATCCTGAACCAAACTGATTGTGAAAGCACTCTTCAAGCGATCCTCCTCACTCTCGAAACGGTATGCTGCCCCCGTACCCGCAGCGAAATCAAACGTATCCAAATGGAAATACGTGTTCGTGTCGGACACATCCGTAACGACCGATTTCTCAATCATATATTCAAAGTTGATGCGGCTGGCAAAGGGTAACGAGCGTCCTAACGATACGGCGGCCCCCGTACGCTTGAGGTCATACTCCGTGAAACTACGCTCGCGCCGATACAGGTCCAAACCGAAAGAAAGTTGACGATCCAGAAACCAGGGTTCCACAAACGAAAGTTCGTAATCCCTGCGCCGGGAACCGGCCTGGGCGCGCAAACGCAGCTTCTGGCCGCCACCGGTAAAATAGGGCCAGCCAAACAAGTCGAAATTACCCTGCGAAAGTTCCATAAACCCGAGCACATTATCCACGCTCGAGAAGCCTACCCCCATCATGAATTGCCCCGTGCGCTTTTCGGACACTTCGAACACCAGATCCCGCGTGCCATCATCCAACGTCGGGACGGTCCGGGCAAAAGCCGTATCAAAAAACCCTAGATTCCGCAGTCGGCGCTCACTGCGCTCCACCCGCGACCGATTGTAGATTTCGCCCGGCTGCACGATGATCTCGCGCCGTATGACCTTGTCGCGGGTACGACTGTTGCCGCGAATATCAATGTGCCGCAGTCGAACCAGCTCGCCTTCGGTGATGCGAAATTCCACATCCACAAGCTGTGCATCCAGATCAGGAATCAGGATGGGCCGCACACGTGTGTCAATATACCCCCGATCACCATAATAGGCTTGCAGACGGTCAGCGGCCTGGTCCAGTCCACTGAGTGACGCATTTTTTCCCGTCAGCGGCAGGACCATCTGCGCCAATGTGCCAGACTCAAACAACGCCGCACCACGCACATCAATACGACCAACGCGATAGAGCTGCCCCTCCTGGATCCGAAACCGTGCATAGCGCCCCCGGCGCATGTCCCCGGTCTCATGGGTCACATCCACATCGAGATAACCTTGATCCAGATAAAAGTTGCGTACACTGGCTGTAATTTCATCGAGCTCGCGCGGATCAAAGCGCTTCGGCACAAACCAACGCACGGGGTTAAGCGGGTGTGGCGCACGCAAAGCCTGCCGCAGCGCGCTGCGCCCAAACGCATCATTCCCTTCCAATTTGATGCGGCGAATCGCGCTACGCGATCCTTCCTCCAGTGTAAACACCAAGGCTGCCGTTCCGCGGCGGGCATCCAGAACCGTGAATGCCCAACTTCCGGTAGCCTCACGGTAATGCCGTTTGCGATATTCATCGAGCACACGCTGCAAGGCAACTGCGGCAATCTGATCGTCAACCAGCGCACCCTCCTTCAAATCCAGCCAATTGCGCACCCGGCGAACGCTGTAGGCACTGGCCCCCACTATCGCCGGGCGTCCCACGAGGAGCATGCGCGGTTTTACCCGCAAAACAACTTCCAATTCATTATCAGGCAGGGTCACAACCGACACTTCAGCCTTGGTAAAGCGTCCCGTATCGAGCAATCGCCGCACATCCCGCGCGGCCGCATTTGCCTGAAAAACATCCCCCACCTCGATGCGGGTATGCGCCAGCACAAACTCCGGATCGATCCGTCCAATACCATCTTGCTCCACGCGCACCGAGCGGATGGTCTGGGCCGGCAGCAGTGTCGGCAACACAAGCACCAGGCATAACCACGTGCGCATCATCTTACATATCTTCCGGTACATCATCATCCTGCGCTCCATTTCCCGCCGGCATCGCCGCTGGCTGGTCCATACCCATGGTCCGATCCCGGAACCGGGTGTAGCTGTCTTCGAAATTCAATATCACCTCACCGGTCTGACCATTACGATGCTTGGCCACATCCACGATGGCAAGGGTTTCGTCGTCGCTCCCCTCCGATCCCGGATATTTGCAGGGACGACGCAACATCAAGACAACGTCAGCATCTTGCTCAATTGCACCCGAATCGCGCAAGTCTGAAAGCTTGGGTCGCCCGTCATTGCCTGAG
>JBLRXB010000042.1:0-13252 GCA_047920915.1 Kiritimatiellia bacterium | reverse complement strand
GCTGCTACACAGCTCTCGAAATTTCGGAGCGCCACCGGCACCGCTACGAATTTAACAATGCCTACCGCGAAAAACTGGAGGCGCAGGGATTGGTCTTTTCGGGGCTTTCTCCGGACGGGGAGCTGGTAGAGCTGGTGGAGTATCCCGCGCATCCTTGGTTTGTTGCATGCCAGTTTCATCCGGAATTTCAATCGACGCCCTTGCAAGCGCATCCCTTGTTCCGGGGATTTGTGGGGGCGGCTCGCCAGCATCGTGACGGAACTAATGGGTGATGGGTTTGTGAAGGAAGAGCGTTGGCGAGGAGGGGCTGTGTTCCCAACTCAAGGTTTGCCTCCGCCGGGATAAACCCGGCGGGCGGTGAAGACAGAAGTTAGGAAAGCGAGAAAGATAAGCAGTTTATGCCAAAGCGGACTGACATACAGAAGATCATGATTATTGGTTCCGGGCCGATTGTAATCGGCCAGGGATGCGAATTTGACTATTCGGGCGTGCAGGCTTGCAAATCCTTGCGTGAAGAGGGGTATGAGGTGGTGCTGGTAAATAGCAATCCGGCCACCATTATGACGGATCCTGAATTTGCCGACCGCACCTATCTGGAGCCGTTGGATGTGGATGTGTTGTCCGAGATTATTCGCCGGGAACGTCCGGATGCGCTGCTGCCGACGCTGGGTGGGCAGACGGCCTTGAACCTGGCCATGAAGCTCGCAGCCACTGGTGTGTTGGAACGGCATGGCGTGGAAATGCTGGGCGCACGGGCAGAGGTAATCCATAAGGCCGAGGATCGTAATGCATTCAAAGAGGCCATGTCGAAAATTGGTCTGGATCTGCCGCGGAGCGTTTCCGCCCACAACATGGAGGAGGCACTGGCCGCCCGGGATGAGCTGGGTGTGTTCCCGCTGGTGATCCGGCCAGGCTTTACACTGGGCGGTACGGGGGGCGGTATTGCGTATGATAATGAGCAGTATATAGAGATTGTCCGGCGCGGGCTGTTTTACAGTCCGACATCCGAGGTGCTCATCGAGGAGTCGATCCAGGGTTGGAAAGAGTTCGAGATGGAGGTCATGCGCGACCGCAAGGACAATTGCGTGATCATCTGTTCGATCGAGAATCTCGATCCGATGGGCGTGCACACGGGGGACAGTATTACGGTCGCCCCGATCCAGACCCTGACCGATCGCGAATATCAGCTCATGCGGGATGCCTCCTTTGCTGTGATGCGTGAGATTGGGGTGGAGACAGGCGGATCGAATGTCCAGTTTGCGATCCACCCGGAGAATGGCCGGATGGTGGTGATAGAAATGAATCCGCGGGTGTCGCGCAGTTCGGCATTGGCCTCCAAGGCCACGGGTTTCCCGATTGCCAAGATTGCCGCCAAGCTGGCGGTGGGCTACACGCTTGACGAAATCCAGAACGATATTACGCGCGAAACGCCGGCCTGTTTCGAGCCTACGTTGGACTATGTGGTGACGAAGGTGCCGCGCTTTGCCTTTGAGAAGTTTGCGGCGGCCGATGACACCTTGGGGACGCAGATGAAGTCGGTGGGTGAGGCCATGAGCATTGGTCGCACGTTCAAGCAGTCGTTCCAGAAAGCCATGCGTTCGCTCGAAACGGGGCGCTATGGATTTGGGGCTGATGGGAAAGATGGCGGCTGGGAATCGCACGCCGACGAGAAGCTTGAGGAGTTGCTTCGCCGTCCGAACGCGGGGCGGATTTTTGCGGTGCGGGCGGCGTTCCGGCGAGGGTGGCCTGTCGAGCGCGTATTCGAGTTTACGCGCATAGACCGTTGGTTCCTGCGGCAGTTCGAGGAGTTGGCGCAATACGAGGATGAAATTCGCAGTGCCGGCAGTGTGATGCGCTTGCAGCAGGACCCGGCTTTCTTCGCGCAGATCAAATCGTTCGGCTATTCAGATCGCCAGATTGCCTACTTGCTGAAGACCACTGAGGATGAGGTTCGCGCGGCGCGCGCGAAGATTGATTTGAAGCCGATGTATGGTTTGGTTGATACCTGTGCGGCCGAATTTGTGGCGTACACGCCGTACTTTTATTCGACGTATGGGCAGGGTGGCGAGGCTCCGCCTTCCAAGCGCGAGAAGATTATGATTCTGGGTGGGGGGCCCAACCGCATCGGGCAGGGTATTGAGTTTGATTACTGTTGTGTGCACGCCTCCTTTGCCTTGCGGGCCGCCGGGTATGAAACGGTCATGGTCAACAGTAACCCGGAAACGGTTAGTACGGACTACGATACCAGCGATCGTCTGTATTTCGAGCCCTTGACGCTTGAGGATGTGTTGCACATTTACCGGCACGAGGGATGTTCTGGTGCGATTGTCCAATTCGGGGGGCAGACACCACTGAATTTGGCGGCATCGCTCGAGCAGAATGGCGTAAAGATTATCGGGACGCGCCCTGCTGATATCGAGGCGGCCGAGGATCGGAAGTATTTCCAGGAGCTGGCGAACCGTCTGGGGATTGCGCAGCCGCGTAATGGTTTGGCCACCAGTGCGGACGAAGCCGAGGTTGTCGCACGCGAAATCGGGTATCCGGTGTTGATGCGTCCTTCCTTTGTGCTTGGCGGTCGTGCGATGGTGATCGTGTATAACGATGAGATGCTGCGCCGCTATATGACCGAGGCGGTGGAGGTTTCGGAAGATCGCCCCGTGTTGATTGATCGTTATTTGGAGGATGCGGTTGAGGTAGACGTGGATTGCATCAGCGATGGTGAAACGTCGGTGATTGGTGCGATCATGGAGCATGTGGAACTTGCAGGCATTCATTCGGGCGATAGTGCCTGTACGATTCCTTCCCCGAGCCTGTCGGATGCGGTCAAGGATACGATTCGGCAGCATACCTTTGCCTTTGCCAAGGCCTTGCACGTGCGTGGTTTGATGAATGTGCAATATGCCGTCCATGAGGGTACGGTCTATGTGTTGGAGGTCAATCCGCGGGCCTCGCGGACGGTTCCGTTTGTCAGCAAGGCGATTGGTGTTCCGCTGGCAAAACTGGCGGCCTTGGTGATGGCGGGCTATAAATTGAAGGATCTCGGGTTTACTCAGGAAGTGGTGCCAAAACATTACTCGGTCAAGGAGGCCGTATTCCCGTTTGTGCGTTTCCCGGGCATTGATGTGGTTCTGACGCCCGAGATGAAATCCACGGGAGAAGTTATGGGGATGGACCGCACGAATGGAATGGCCTTCCTGAAGAGCCAGATGGCTGCGGGAAATCGCTTGCCGGAGGGTGGTGCGATTTTTGTGAGTGTGCGCGACCATGACAAACCGGCACTGGAGGAGTTGGGGCCGCGCCTGGAGAAGCTTGGCTACACGATTTATGCCACGCTGGGAACTAGTACGGCACTGCGCGAGAAGGGCATTGCATCGCAGGCTCTATTCCGAATTTCGGATGGGCGCCCCAATGTGATTGATCTGGTGGAAGAAAAGGCACTGGGGTGGATTATCAATACCCCATCGAGTGGGCCCGTTCCGCGGATGGATGAGGTCCGGATGCGGTCGCATGCCGTTATTCGCGGCATTCCGATAACAACAACGGTGGATGGGCTGCGGGCAGCCGTGAATGGTTTGGAGGCATTGCAGCAGAACCGGGGGATTGATGTGTGCAGCCTGCAGGAATATCATCGGGGGTTGCCGCGTGTGAAGTTACCGCAAGCGCAGAACGGGGCAAAAGCATGAGTAGGGATTGGAAAGCATTACGGGAAAAGAACGCATTTCTGGCGTTGGCGGATGGAACGATTTACCGCGGCACATCTTTCGGTGCTGCTCGCGATCAGGTGGGTGAAGTGGTTTTCAATACAGGGATGAGCGGGTATCAGGAAATCCTGTCGGACCCCTCCTATGCGGGACAGTTTGTGACGATGACCTATCCGCAGATCGGAAACACGGGCATGAATGCCGCAGATATGGAGTCGCGCGACTTGTTCCTGAACGGGTTTGTGATTCATGAGTTGCACGATGCCAGTAATTGGCGCAGCGAGACCGGTTTGGCGGCGATGTTACGCGCGAAGGGTATTCCGGCTATCATGGGCGTGGATACGCGTGCCTTGACCCGCCAGCTGCGGGATGGTGGTACCCAAAAGGGGTATTTGTCGGTGTGTGGAACGGTTAGCGCAGAGGAGGCCGTTGCCAAGGCGCGTGCATGGGAAGGGCTGGATGGGCAGGATTACGCCGTACGCGTTACCTGCGAGAAGGCTTACAATTGGGACCCCGATGGGGCGTTGAGTGGTTCCTGGGGTATGCCGGCGCCGTTGCCGCCTTTGGATTTGAAGGTGGTTGCCTACGACTTCGGTATCAAATGGAACATTCTGCGTGGTCTACGCCAGTGCGGTATGGATGTGACGGTGGTGCCCGCCAAGACGCCGGCGGAGGATGTCCTGGCACTTAAACCTGACGGGGTATTTCTTTCAAATGGACCGGCCGACCCGGCTGCCGTGGATTATGCGGCTCGCAATATCCAGAATTTGCTGGGGCGTGTGCCCGTGATGGGCATTTGTCTCGGGCATCAATTGCTGGGTATTGCCTTGGGCGGCAAGACCTACAGGATGAAGTTCGGACATCACGGCATCAATCATCCCGTCATGCGTCTGGATACGCGCGCCGTCGAGGTGACCTCACAGAATCATAATTATGCCATTGATGCCGAAACGTTGGGTGACGATGTGGAGGTGACACACATTAACTTGAATGATCAAAGTGTGGAGGGCTTGCGCAGTCGCACCGTACCGGCCTTTTCGGTGCAGTATCATCCGGAGGCTGGTCCGGGACCGCATGATCCGTATTACTTGTTTCAAGTTTTTCGTAAGAGTATGAAGCACTGAACAAAAAGGGGGCCGTATGAAGTATGTCTGGAAATTACTAACCGTATGCGCAGGTCTTTTGCTTGCTGGTTGCGCCACTGTGCCCTCTCCGAAAGAGGCAATCGTGTTGTCTCCCGAAGAGACGGTCGCCATGCATGCCGAGGCTGCCCGTGAAGCCAAAGGCGTTGTTGCGGTTGGTCAGGGGTCTTCGCTGACGTTGCCCATGGCGCAAGACAAGACTCTCCGGCGGGTCAGGCAGGATGCGGCGGATGCGCTCGATGCGCGCGTAGCACAATTGCAGGTGAATTTTCTGGCGTCAGCCGGCATTGCAGATGTTGAACCGGTTGTCGCATGGTTTGAGGGGGTTTCGACGTATCTACGGGGCTTGTTGCCTGGCGTCCAACCTGCGCTGGAAACAACACAAATCGATGATGGTCTTGTTACGCACAGGGTTTTGCTGGTGGTGGATCCGGGCATGATCGTGCAGGCACTGGAGGTACGGGGTGCTGCCAATCGGCAATTGTATGAGCTCATTCGTACTTCGCAGGCATATCGCACCCTACTTGCCGAAGCTGAGACGTTCGGGCAGTACCGGGTTGCACAGGACGAGCTGCGTTTCTAGCGTGCCATTACGCATCATCCGGCTCGATGTGAACGACGGCATCGAGAATATCGAAATTGCCTTCAATCAGCGTCTGGTGCACCCGTTCCGCGATGGCGTGGCTTTCCCGAACGGTCAAGTCTCCGGATACGAGAACATGTAGATCCAGAAAGAAGCCCGGTCCGGTGCGTCGGCTCCGCAGATCGTGTGTGCTGGTCACCCCCGGCACTTCGCACACGGTCGTTTCGATCTGTTGGAGCTTGTGCATCGGCAGACTTTCGTCCATCAGTTCCGCCAAGGCTCCATGCAGGATCCGCACCGCCGCGAACAGGATGAATCCGGAAACGACGATTGCACCGATGGGGTCAATAAAACGCTGCTGGGGGAATATCAGGGCGGTGGTGATGGCGATGACAGCCGGAATGGAGCTGATGGCATCGGAGCGCTGATGCCAGGCATTGGCCGTCAGGGCGCGTGAGCGGTAACGGCGTGCTTTGCTCGTGGTCCAGTGAAACATTGCCTCCTTGCTGGCGACGGTGAGAATCGCGCCAATGAGGGTATACCACGCGGGGGCAGGGGCGATTCCGGTACGCGCCGTTTGCCAGGCGCGCAGGACTAAGCCAGCCGCAACCACAACAAGAACACCACCCATCGCGATCGTTACCAATGCTTCGAGCCGCCAATGTCCATAGGGATGCCGCTCGTCGGCCGGAGCACTCCAGTAGCGAACACCAATCAGTATGCCTGCATCGGTGATGCAATCCGATAAACTATGGACAGCATCCGCCACGAGGGTCTGGCTTTGCCCAACCAAACCGATCAGCAACTTCATGGCACTCAGAAGAATGTTTAGCAGCAAGGTGCGGCGCGTTGTTTGCACCACGCCTTTACTGCTTTCCCCGCCTATGCGGGTATTGCTTGCATGTTTCGGCATAGCCAGCTACTTACCGGATGGCGCGTCCTACCGGAAAACGGCGTGTTTCGCCTTGATATTCCAGCACCACGAAACCTTTTCCGAAATCTCTTGTGATAACCGCAAGATCACCAACCTGTTCGTTCATTCCGTAGACCTTGCCGTTGATAATGGCCGATCCGCTTTCGCCGGCACCGATAACACCCGACACGTAGATTTCTGGCCAGATGACAGGCTCCGGTGGTGGTGGTGCTGGTTCTGTGTCAGGCGTGGTTTGTTCTTCGGGCATAGGCGGAAGGGGAATAACCTCTGGGACCATCTCCAAGGCCTCCGGCGATGTTTCCGGCTCTGTGACCGGGTCCGCGTCCACGGCGTCCGGCAGACCAGGGGGCGTGACAACGGCAGGTTCCTCGGTGACAGGAGCCGCAACAGCAACCTCGGCTGCGGGGGATTCGGCCGCAACCTCGGGTTCCTGTAGCGGCGTCTCCACTACAGTTTCCGCAGGGGTATCGGACTCACTGTAAAACAGGCGAAAGCCTGTCATGGCCGCCCAGACGACAACGGCGCCAAGCAAGAGCAAGACGAGCAGCGTCATAAGTATGGGCAGCAGTACACGGTGTTCCTTCTCGGATGATTGCCTGCGCAAAGGTTCGGTACTAGCGGTATCCTCCGCGGGCGCCTCGGGCGCCTCGGGCGGCGGCGGTTCCATGGGCGGCGGGGGCGCAACTTCCGGTGGCGTTGTTTCCCGGGCATCGGTTGGCTCCTTGGTGCTGTCTTGGTTTGCAGCTTCCATTTCTTGCTGTTGGCGCCGGAGCGCTTCTTGGATCAGGCTCATGGGGTTATCCCTTCAGTTGACGGATTGCTTTCTGTACACATGTGGTCGTTACTTGCTTGTGACCGTAAACATACGCAGCCCGTAGGGCATTGTCACAAATATTATGAATCAGTCGTGGGCATCCTTGGGCAAAGCGATGCAAGGCTCTAAGGTTGAACGGCATCTCTTCGAATTGAAAATACTGTAGATACATGGTGGCCGAAAGTAATCTATGGTTACGGGCTTTGCTGCGTGATTCCGATTTACGGCAAAAGCCTATAAAAATGGATACATGAAAGCAAGACGCACGATGTGCGCGATCGCAATCGCAGATTGTTGTCCGGACGGGAATCGGCTTGCATCGAATGCCATGCAGCTATAGCTTGGACCCGTATGTAGATTATAAATGATTCATATAACAGTATATTCCGGGGAGTAGCGCGTATGTTTGATAATGTAGTAATTGCTTTTGCGCTTACCTTGTTTGCCGGTATGGCAACCGGTATCGGTAGCTTGATTGCCTTCTGGGCCAAGCGCACGAATTACCGTTTTCTTTCCATTGCAACCGGCTTTTCAGCGGGTGTGATGCTGTATGTTTCCTTTGTGGAAATTTTCTTCAAGGGAGCCGAGGTTCTTACCGCGACATACGGCGATAAGCTGGGAAACTGGATTAATGTGATCTCCTTTTTTGGCGGTATGCTGGTAATCGGCATAATCGACACGCTTGTCCCCGCTGGCGAGAATCCTCATGAAACGCCGACCGAGGCGGAGACGCGTCCGCTGCATGACCCCAATGCACCGCTTCCGGCTGGCGATCGCAAAGCACATTTGGAAAAGATTCTCGACTTGAAGGATGAGTCGTCTGGCACGCCATATGCGCATCGCAAGCTCATGCGGATGGGTATTTTTACCGCGCTGGCCATCGCGATCCATAATTTTCCGGAAGGGTTGGTTACGTTTCTGACCGCACTTGAGGATCCATCTCTTGGTGCGGCGATTGCGATTGCCCTGGCGCTGCATAATATTCCCGAGGGCATCAGTGTCTCTGTCCCCATCTTCTATGCAACCGGTAATCGTAAGAAGGCATTCCTGTATTCCTTTCTCAGTGGATTGGCCGAGCCGTTGGGTGCCATGATCGGGTATGGCATACTATTGCTGTTTTTCAGGGAGACAGGCATTCCACCGGAAGTGATGGGTATCTTGTTTGCGGGGGTGGCCGGGGTGATGGTCTACATCAGTTTGGATGAACTGCTGCCAACCAGTCGCGCCTATGGCAAGGGCCACGATAGTCTGATCGGTTTGGTGGGCGGTATGGTGATCATGGCACTGAGCTTGTTGCTGATGTCGTGATCCAGCTAGATGCGTAACTCCGTTCATCCTCCCAGAAAGGAGCGTGTATGAGCAGAATCCTTACTCGGGCAAGGCTTGGTGTCGCCTTTGCCGCCCTGATGTGGCTGGGTATAATTATCGGATGCCGGCGCGATTCACCGGATAGCTTGCGCGTTGTGATGAATCTCTCGGAGGAAGAGTGGGCCGTCATGCGCGGTCAGGTTTTGCCCGCATTCGAGGCCCGGACCGGCATCCGTATCCAGGCATTTCAAGTCGGGTCGGCACAGTTGGTTTCGCAGTTGGAGGCGCTGGTTGGGGCCGGCCGGTCCGAAATAGATGTGTTTGCCCAGGACAATATGAGTCTGGCTGCCTTGGTAAACCGTGACCTGGTATATGATGTATCTGCATATGCAGACCGGATCCCGGATGCCGTGCATCCGAATTTGATTGATGCGGGGCGGTTTGACGGCCGTTTGTTGTTTATGCCATTCCGTCCGAATGTGCAGATTGCGTATTACAATACGGCAGCCTTTGCGCGCTATGATCTGGATCCACCGCGAACATGGGAGTCGCTTTTGGCCGTGGCACGCAGGTTTTATGAGGAGGAGCAAACCGGGCGATTTGTATTCAAGGGCTATGGCAGTGCACCCACTGCCACACAAATCTATGAGTTCGTGCTGCAGGCCGGCGGCGATCCACTCGTGTTCGACGATGCCGGATGTGTCGCGGCGTTCCGGTTTCTGCAGGAATTGGGTGCGTACTTTTCGCCGGAATCCTCGCGTGCCAAGTGGGATACGATGAATGAGATTCTGGCACGGCAGGAAGGATACCTTGGTCAGAATTGGCCCTTTGGCGTATCGGTCCTGATACAGCAGTATGGGTTGGACTTTGTCGATACCTATGAGGGGTGGGCAGGCCCGGCTGGCCGCGCGCACGTTATCGGTGGCGATGTGTTGGGAATTGCACGCAACAGTGCCCGCAAGGATGAGGGGTTGGCGTTGATCGCGTTCTTGCAATCCAAGGATGTGCAGGAGTTGCTCGTGCGTGAATTGGGCTGGCCCGCGGTTCGCGACGATGCCTATGGGGAAGTCGCCGCGTGGCAGCAACCGCATTTTGCTGCCGTGCAAGACGCCTTGGCACATGGTGTATTTCGCCAGAATGTGGCTTGGTGGCCGGCCTATCAACAGATGGTTGTCCAGGCCTATCAGGACATCGTAGGACGCGGGGCAGAGGTGGAAGCGACTCTGGCCCTGTACAAGGAGAAACTCGAAAGGGAGAAAGGACGTTTTGAGTGAGAATGTTGCCCGCACATTGGCAGCGCTATCGTTTTGAAATCATCTGCTTGCTCCCGTTTCTCTTGTATCTCGGCTTCTTTACGCTCGTGCCGCTGGCACAGGTATTTCAATTGAGCTTTGCGGAAGCTGGCGCAGGATTTTCGCTGGGGCCGATGCGCCGACTGTGGGCGCAGCCCGACTTTATGCAGGCCTTGCGCAATACCGTTATTATAGCTCTTGGGTCTCTTGCCATGGAAATCTGCTTCGGGCTGGTGCTGGCGTTGGCTCTCTCGGCTTTGGGCCGCCGCGGGGGCTGGCTGCGTACCATTTTTATTTTACCCTTGGCGGTGCCTACGGTGGTTGCTGCTGTTATGATGACGTATCTTTTTGCCACATCCGGCTGGATCAATCGCATGTTGACGGATCTGGGGCTGATCAGCCAGAACATCGTCTGGCTGAGCGGGGACGCCTATAGTCTGTTTGCGGTGATGGTAGCTGACTGCTGGAAGGTAACGCCGCTCGTGATGTTGATCCTCTTGGCGGGCTTGCAGGGCATTGATCAGCAATTGTATCAAGCGGCTGAAGTGGATGGGGCAAATGTGCTGCAGCGCTTCCGGCACGTCACGCTGCCACTGCTGCTACCGGCTATCACTGCGGCTATCATCGTGCGCGGTATTGATGCTTTCCGCATATTTGATCTGGCTCTCGTGTTGACGGGTGAGAATCTGAAGGTGATGGGCACGTATGCGTATCTGGCCTATGCGGAGTATCAGGACATCGTCTTGTCGGCAGCCAGTTCCGTCGTGTTGTTTGGAATGATCTTCATGGCAATTGTGCTGCATATCAGACTTGTCGGGAGAAAGGGGTTTGAAACAGCATGAAACTACGCGTTGCGATGGCCCTTTCCTGCTGCATGGTGTTTCTCGCATTCCTGCTGTTTCCGCTCTACATCATGCTGAAAATGTCGATCAGTTCTCCACAAGAGGTGTTTCAGGAGCGGCCGCCGTACGGCATTCAACAGGTAACCTGGCAGCATTTTGCACGCGTCTTCGATTCAGGCGAAGTGTTTTATGGTCCCTTGCGCCGCAGTGCAGGCGCAGCGGCATGGGTAACGCTATTTGCGCTGCTACTCTCGGTTCCAGCCGCATATGGGACTGCACGCCTTCCGGTGCGCGTGCGGTACGGTTTGTTGTTCTTGATGTTTGCGGGACGCATGGTTCCGGAAGTCAGTCTGGCCTTGCCCATCGCTGTGCGTTTTATTCGCTGGGGGCTTTTCGATTCGATGGCGGGGTTAGTCCTGGCACATCTGATCCGGGTTCTACCGGTGAGCTGCTTTATCCTCGTAAGTGTCTTCAGTGCCTTTCCGCGCGACCTTGAAGAACAGGCGAGTATCGACGGCTGTTCCCGTCTGGGAGCGATTGGCCGGATTGTATTGCCGCTTTCCCTGCCGGGAATTGCGGTGGCCGCCTTGTTTGCTTTCCTGCTCTCATGGGATGAATTTATCTACGCCTCGTACCTGACGCTGGCCCGTCCAACAATGCCGCTCCAGGTTTACTATTATATCTCACGCGGCAGCCTATTCCATGCCGCCACCTATGCCGTGATTATCACGGTTCCGGTATTGGTCGTCACATTCCTGCTCCAACGCCACATCCGCCCCGAGCTCATGGCCGGCGGCCTGAAGGGATAGGCGATCACAGGCCGCGTATGCCATTGAGAATGAGAAAGAAGGAGGCTACGGCGAGGCCGCAGTAGACCAGCGCGTTGAAGTGATCGGGGCGGGTTATGCGGTTGAGCGCAAAACCGCTTAACACCCCCAGAGGAATCACCGGCAACATCAGAAGTCCAAGTTGAAGGTATTGCGGCTGGATACGACCCATCAGACTGAAAGGAATCATTTTTGTCAGATTTAAAAACAAGAAGTATCCGGTCATGGTGGCAACAAATTCCTTTTTTTCGAGCTTTTGGGGTAAGAGCACCATTTGCATAACGGGTCCCGCCGCGTGCGCCAGCGATGAGGTGATACCGGCAATCATACCGTAACCGGTGCAAGCAGCTTTACCGGGCACACGTGCATCCACCAGATGCTGGCGAATCCAGGAGCTGGCGGCATGCCATGCCACAAAGAAAAGGCCCAGACCGCCGATGGCAATCCGCAGCGCGGCATCTGTCACGTGGATCAAGGCGTGTTGCTCGGAAATGAATAATGCCGCGGCAAGTGCTACACCTAGGATGGATCCCGGAATCATGCGTCGGATCCGGTTCCATTGCACATGCTTGCGATACAGCGAGACGGAAGCGACATCCATTAAGATGAGTAGTGGCAGCATGAAGCCTACGGCAGCGCGTGCGGCACCGGCCTGGGCGGGCCACATCAATACGAGTAGCGGCGTGGCAATGCTGCCCACAGGAAAACCGCCCTTGCTCATGCCGATGAGAAACAGCGACAGCGCAATCCATCCCAGATCCATAGAAGCGTAAGCGGTGAGTAGTTCGCGTATCATGGTTTCAAGCATCACGTTTCAGGGACGTTCGTTTCCTTTCCCCGTTTTTTTATTGTGGCATTACGTATTGCGATGGAAATAGGCCAGCAGCCATGCCAGTGGCAATAGCGCAGCGGTTATACTAGCGACGGTCCACTGCATGGCAATCGAAATGTTGCGAATCGCTTTAATCCAGTAGGTTGCAGGCAGAGCCAGGATGCCGCCTGCAAAAAAACCGAAAAGATGGGCGGCAATATCGCTGCCGGGGCTCGTGCCCGTGAGACCGAGTAGGGCGATGCCGGCAGCGATGGGAATCCAGGCCTGACGCCAGACCGGCGACCATGTGTAATGCCGCCGGTATAGATGGCCAGCCTGTATGGTGCTGATGATTCCGAGTGCGGCAAAGCACGCCGTAGAGGCACCCACACTGCGCTGGTCGGGAGCGGCCGTCAAGGCAGCCAGGTAGTTGCCGCCAATGCCTCCGGCGAAAATCAGTCCAATTCCAAGACCGCGCCCCAGTTCGCGAATGACGGCTGTGCCCACAAACAGGAGAAAGACGATGTTGGCAAACAAGTGCGGCAGACCGCTATGGAGGGTTAACGCCGTAATGCTGCGCCACCATTCGCCTTGCAATAATTCCGTGCGCGACATGGCGCCGGAAAGATGGAGCGGATGGGTGGAATCGAAGGCTCCCAGACCAAGATAAAACAATACCAGTACATACGCACACCACAAGGCCACCCAATGGGCATCGCGCAGGATGGGGGCAGATGGGTTTGGTTTGGCTTGCGGTGCGACCAGACGTATGGATTCGTCTTGCTCGAAAGAGCGGATTTCTGACGCTGCCCGTTCTGCCAGTGCTTGCGGAATATGTAACTGCCAGGTCCCTTGCTGGTGCGAGAGCCGATAATCGAGACCGGCGGACGAAAGCACCGTGATCCAGTGCAGGGTTTTTTCGGCCGAAGGCGGCAGAAGCGTCACCTCGGCGGATGCCGCGGATGCGTCGGTCGTCTGAACGTGCGTTTGCATATTTG
>JBLRXB010000041.1:10248-13284 GCA_047920915.1 Kiritimatiellia bacterium | reverse complement strand
GGGAGCCGCTGGCGGTTATCGAGCGAGCTTGTCTTGTGGCATTCGCTCGCCTTAGCACTGATCTGTCTGGCCATTGGCATGATCAGTCACCGTCTTGTTTTGCGTCCGATTCGCGACCGGTTGCCGCAGGAGGCGGGTGCATTTGCGGAGGCGTTAGCAGATCAGATTCGCGAGCCGCTCTGGTATCTGGACGGGGCGACGATCGCGGCTGTTCTGGAGCGGCAGCGGTTGTTCTCGTCCGCGCTTGGCATTCGGGTGGTGAATCAGTTCGATGATGTGCTGGCCGAATGGACGCCAGATGGTTTGCCCGTAGCTTCGGGTATTGATGTGATGACGCCGGTATTTTATCGTGATGAGCTTATCGGGCGCATTCACGTTACCTGGTCGGTGCAAGCGTTGCAGGTGCTGCAGTCCGGGGTTTGGCCGGCGCTGTTGGCGATTACGGTCTGTGGTATAGCGATGCAGTTTTGGTTGACATGGTGGTTGACGCGCCGTTTTCTGCAAATACCGCTTTATGGTGTCTCGCGTAGTCTGCGTCAGGTGGCAGACGGGCATTTTACTGTAGAGATACCAGATGCGCGGCATCAGGAGTTGCGGGTGCTGCTCAATGAGGCCCGTCGGATGGCTGCCCGGATTCGGGAGCGAACCGTAGCCCTGCATGCTGAAATTGCGGAACGCCAGCGGGTGGCCGCGGAGTTGATCCGTCATAAAGCGGATTTAGAGGCGTTGGTGGAGCAGCGCACGCAGGCGCTTGCCGCGGCCAACCGATCGTTGCGGCAGGAGATTGAACAGCGCAAGCAGGCGCAGCGAGCCATTATTGATATCAGCACGCGTGAGCAGCAGCGTATCGGGCAGGATCTGCATGACACCCTTGGCCAGGAGCTTGTGGGGGCACGCTATCTTTTTGCGGCACTGGAACGCTCGTTGGACACAAGTTTGCCTGCGCTTACCGATCGTGCCCGGCAGGTCTCTGCCATGCTACGGGACATTATGGAGCATGTGCGCATGCTGGCGCACGGGATGATGGTGGTGGACCTGCGAGAAGGCGGGTTGGCAGAAGCGTTACGACACTATGCAGATAAGACAGCGGGTGTATTTCCGCTGTCGTGTGTATTCAAGCAGTCGGCAGCCGTTTTCACGGATGCGGATGCAACGGTTTCGGTGCAACTGTATTTTATTGCCCGTGAGGCCATAAATAACGCAATTCGTCATGGTAGATCTTCGAAAATCCGGATTCGTCTCGGCGAGCATCAGGGGTATCCCGCAATGCTAGTGACTGACAATGGTTGTGGGTTTGATCCTAGGGAAGATGTTGACGGGATCGGGTTATTTATCATGCGAAACCGTGCGGAATCGATTGGTGCTGTATTTTCGGTATGGAGTCGTCCTGGACGGGGGTCCTGCATTCGGTGCGTGCTGGCTACCTCGTAGTTTGCGGGATGCGGGATAGGATTTGCTTGAGGGCGTTGGTTGCGGTTTCGAAGCGTTGGGTGCTGGTCTCACCGATGGCTGGATTGGCCTTGAAGAGATGCGGCTCAAGGGTGAGAAAGTTGTCGAAGCCGTCGGCATAAGCTTCGGTCAGGATTTTTTGCATGTCGCCATCGCCCATTCCCGGTGGAACCACTGCGCGATCGTCCAAGCGTGCATCCTTGATGTGGAAATAGGTGATATGTTTGCGGAGCTTGCACCAGCAATCGGTGTAGGGTCTTTCGCCCGCCTGCACGAAGTTGGCGAAATCGAAGATGCCGGTAAATGCTGGGCTTGGGAGGGTTTCGTAGAGATCGCGGCAGCGGTCGCCGGTATCGCCGTAGATGCCATTCTCGTTTTCGTGCGCCAGAATGACCCCGCCTTTTTCGGCTTCCTTGATCATGGCGGAGAGCCAGTCGATGATTTGGGAGCGATGTTGGGCGGGATCTTCGTCCTTGGGGATACGGAAGCTGAAGATGCGGATGTAGGGTGTTTCCAGGATGCGGGCGATTTCGATGGCTTTTTGGGTGGCATCCAATTGTTCCTGCAGATTGCCGGATAGCGGGAACTTGCCGAGCGGGGAGCCTACGGAGCTGAAGCTCATGCCGGCATCCTGCACCTGCTGTTTGATCTGTCTGACTTCTGCAAGGGTGAGGTTGAGAACTTTCTTGTCCCATACGCTCCGCAGCTCGATGTTATCGATACCATTGCGTTTGAGAACGGCGATTTGTTCGGTGAGGTCCTGGCTGATTTCGTCGGCAAATGCGCTCAGTTTGTTCATGGTGCAATCTCCTGCTGTTGCATTCGGTTCATATGTATCGCTGTTTAATTATCCCTACAATGGGTTTATGAAATTGTCGATAACGATCTTATTATGTGTTTAGATGCTGCGGGTTGGGGAATTGACTCGCAAAGCGAGAAAATGTCATTACATATGATGATGTGTTCATTTGTTGGCGGGTAGTATGGGCAAAGGGAGGCGAGAGGTGGCTGGCGCATATAGGGGGGTAGATGTCTGAATACCGGTTTATTACAGCAGGTTTGGTTACGTTGCTGGGGCGCTTGATTCGGCTTACGGGAAACATTTGCAAAATGGCATGCTACCCTTTTCATGCTCTATTTGCCGGAAAGCGATTTTTTATACCGGCGTATTCCCCTGCCAAGATCCGCCGCGGCAAAACTTCTTCTGTACCCGGAATGATCTGGCAAACGAATTATTCGAATTGCTGTTCGCTGCCGATGTATTTGAATTATCTGTTCAACCGGCTTATGTCCCTTGATTACGACTACCGTTATGTCAGTACGGAGGAGCGAGAAGAGTATCTGCGAACAAATGCGCCGCCTGAAGTGTACGAGGCGTACTTGAGGCTGACGGATGGTGCCGCGCAAGCCGATTTGTGGCGGGTGACGGTTCTCTATCTTGAGGGAGGTATCTATATGGATATTGACGCCACGCTGGTGCTTCCATTGCGCATCATTTTGAAGGGGATCGATAATGCCCTTTTCGTGCGCATCAAACATAATACCGAGCTGACGAATTATTTTCTGGCAACGGTTCCCGGGAATCCG